>MFQT01000012.1 GCA_001783145.1 Candidatus Magasanikbacteria bacterium RIFOXYB2_FULL_38_10 | reverse complement strand
TTGTTTTTTTTGTTTTGAAAAAATGAAAGAGGGGTTAGGGGTGAATTTCATTTTTTCAAAACTCCTTATTCTCTTTAAATAAAAGGCAAAAAGGAAGGGGTTTAAGGGGAGGGAATTTTTGCCTTTTATTTGTCTTCTTATTCTTCCAATTTTTTGTATACTTCCTCAAACATTTTTTCTTTCACAAACTTTCCAAATTCCGCATTTTCTACAATCTTCTTGTAAATATCAAAGTTGGATTCAACCATAGTGTGTAATTGATCCTCAAAAATATGCGCGAATACAAGCTTGAGTGCGTCTTTGGTGTTTGTCTTGGCGCTTTGGCTCAGAGTTTCATTTCCTGCCAATCTCGTTTGCAGTTCGGCAAAAAATACTTTGTCTCCTTCTGTAAAATCTGTACCAAATCGCTCATTCACCTCGTCAATTATGCGCGACAAAAATTCCTTTTCTTCGCCCGCGCCTTTTCCTGTTCCCAATCCCTCAATCGGTTTCAATTCACCGGTTTTTTTCTCCAGTTCAATATTTCCACTGGAGATTTGCTGGATTCGATAGGTATTCATATTCACATTGTCGGTAATTTCAACCGGCAATCTTTCTTTTTCGGCGGGTAATTTACGCCCAAGCATTCGCAAAAACGCATAAAGCTTTTCCAAATTCACATCCTTAAACGACACAATTTGCGATAAAAAAGCATACATGCGGACATAATTTTTCAATTGATCGCGAAAGTCAATTTTCTCTTTTTTCTCGCGTTTCATATACTCCTCAACAATCGGATCCAAAAGTGGATGCAGTTTTTCTTGCGTCGCTCCGCGTTTGAAAAATACTTTGGCGAAAGTTTCAACATCATCTTTGGCAAAAATACCAAAATCAAGCAAGTTGCGCTCTAAATCATAAAGCTTGTTTGGGTCGGTGGCTTTGGTCAAAATAGCTTTGTCATAATACGGCTGAAATGCTTTTTGTATTTCTTCTTCGTAATTGGCAAAATCCAAAACCATCGTGTCTTCTTTACCTTTAGTGGTGCGGTTGAGCCGGCTTAAAGTTTGAACAGCCATAACACCGCCTAATTTTTTATCAACATACATTGTATGCAAGAGTGGCTGATCAAATCCAGTCTGAAATTTATTTGCTACAATCAAAATTTTAAATTCCGGTAATTTGAAGGTGTCGGCGGTGAGCTTATCGCTTCGTAAACCATTCATTCCGGCTTCGGTATATTCTTTTCCGCCGTCAGTTACCGTGCCGGAAAACGCCACCAAGGTTTTGATCGGGTATTTGTGTTCTTTGATGTATTGGTCAAAAGCAAGCTTGTAGCGTACCGCATGCAAGCGCGAGCGAGAGACAATCATCGCTTTGGCGTAGCCGTCAATTTTGCGCGTTGTGTGCGACAGATAATGCTCAATAATCAATTCGGTCTTTTTGCCTATAGCGTGATCGTGCAACTCCACATATCCTTTCAAGAGCGCGATGCCTTTTTTCTTTTCGTATTGTGGATCTTCTTCGATTTTTTTAATCAAATTAAAATAGGTCTGGAAAGTGGTGTAATTTTTCAAGACATCCAAGATAAAACCTTCTTCAATGGCTTGTCGCATTGAATACAAATGAAACGGCTCAAAAGTTCCATCGGCTTTTTTGGTGCCGAAAAGTTGCATGGTTTTATCTTTGGGGGTTGCAGTGAAAGCAAAGAAGCTGATATTTTTCTGTCGTCCTCGGCTTGATAATTCCGCCAAAATCACATCTTCGCTCGTTAATTCTTCCTCGCTCTCGTTTTCTGCTTCGGCTTCTTCCAACGACCCAAGCGCTTTTTTCAAGCTCTTGGTGCTTTCCCCTGATTGCGAAGAATGTGCCTCATCAATAATTACGGCAAATTTTTTGCCTTCTTGTTTGACAAGTTCCTCCACAATGTACGGAAATTTTTGCAGAGTAGAAACAATAATTTTTTTGCCGGATTCTAATGCTTCTTTAAGCTGCGATGATCCTTGATCAATCGCCGCTACCACGCCTGCCGTCTGCTCAAATTGCTGAACTTCATCACGAAGCTGTTTATCAATCACGCGCCGATCAGAAATTACCACGGCGGTGTCAAAAATTTTCTGATCACTAGCATCGTGCAAACTGGAAAGCTTATGCGCCAGCCATGAAATTGTTTTAGTCTTTCCGCTTCCGGCGCTGTGTTGAATAAGATATTGCTGACCGGCGCCGTGCTTGCGCGCGTGAGCCACCATTTTGCGTAACGCGTCCAACTGATGATAGCGCGGAAAAATAAGCGTCTCTTTTTCTTTTTGATTGCCTTCCTCATCCGTTGTCTTCTCGATAGACACGAGCATAAATTCGGCAATGATCTGGAGCAAACTGTCTTTCTGCAAAACTTCTTCCCACAAATACGCGCTCTTAAAACCGCTCGGATTCACCGGATTGCCGGCGCCGTTTTCAAAACCCTTGTTAAACGGCAAAAAGAAAGTGGATTTGCCCGCCAAGCGCGTGGTCATATACACGAGGTCATTATCCACGGCGAAATGCACCAAACAGCGCTTGAAAGCAAACAAATCCTCACGTTGGTCGCGGTCATAGCGATATTGTTTGATTGCGTCCTGTACATTTTGTCCGGTCAAATAGTTTTTCAGCTCCAGCGTGGAAATCGGCAAACCGTTCAAGAAAATCACCGTATCTAGCGACTTGCCGTCTTTTTGGCTAAACTTCACCTGTCGCATTATGGAAAAAATATTATTTTGATGTAAAAGCGCATGTTCCGGATTCAAAGTGCTTTCCGGCGCAAAATAGACCAACTGAAAACGCGAACCATAGTCGGCAAAACCTTTGCGAAGCACATCCAAAAGCCCACGCGATTCAATCTCGGATTTGAGACGATACACAAATTTTGCCTTCACTTCTTCGCCGTGCTGTTCTTTAAGATTTTTCCATTCTTTTGGCTGGGTGGCATAGATAAACTCAAACAACATTTCCTCGTCCATGCAGGATTCGGCATTATAATTTTTCGGCTCGCGCTTGCGATAGCCGGAAGCGGTCAAAACCGTTTCAATATGTGCTTCAAATGATTTTTCTGATGTATCAATCATATTATTTTTTGGTTAAATAAAGACAGACAATATAAATTATTAAAGATGGTGTTCCAACGGATAAAGCTAATATCCAATTTTGTGTAGGGATAACTCCGACTGCAAAACCAAAACCGGCCGATGAGATAAATTCGAAAAAAGTGATCAACCAATAATTTTTTAGCTTTTCCTCCAAAAGAACATTCTTTTTTTCAATCTCATATTTTTCGGTACGAATTTTTTCTGCTTCATCCTGTGTCTTCTTTAGCGAGGCTTCCAAGTTATTTATTTTTTCCGACATCAATTTATATGCTGTCGTGGTTGACTGCTCTTTTTTTGTCAGCGTATTTTGTGATTTATTTTTCGCCATATCAATTAAAAAGATCAGTTAATGATATTGGCGACCAACCAAATGATTTTATCGGTTTGATATTTGGTATTTGTGGAATAGCCGGAATTGGCGGTATTTGTGGAATAGCCGGAATTGGCGGTATTTGTGGAATAGGAAAAATTGGTGAAGGAAAATCGTTTGAGTATTGTGAAAAACCCGCCGTATTGCCGTACAAATCCCTAATCACATATCCTTCAATCCAACCGCAATGCCTACCTCTATAATTGTAAATATATTGGTTGTCTTTTACATATCCAAGATTGTGTCCGTGGCGATTATAAAATCTGCCTTGGCCATCAAGGATTATTTGGGCTGTTCCATATCTATCAAAAAACCAAATATTGTTCATAGATTTATACTTTAATTTTACCCGTCACGGCGCAGGTGATCAGCGCTTGGCGGTATTCTTGCAGTTTTTCAATCTGCATCTCCACTTTCACCATCATCTCATCAATTTTCGCAGTCTCGCGATCAAGAAAATCGACAATCTCTTTTTGCTCGTTAATTTTTGGATAAGAAATTATTATTGATCCTATTTCACTTTTACCAATATTTTCTTGCGCTCCTCCAAAACATAAATAATCAATATTTTCTTTAAAAATACTTGAAGCAATAAAATATGTAAGATATTTTTGATCTAATTTTTTACCGCGCAGTATAGCAACTCTTTGATTTAATAGAGCAAATTCCATTGAATCATAAATTGCGGTTTTACCAATAGTAGCGCCAGTTAAAGCAAGGAGAATGTCTCCTTTTTTTATACTGAACTTCTCTAAACCAACTGCTAAATCGGCAGGAACTTTTTTTACGCTTTCAAAATCTATTATTTCCGAAATATCACCTATACGAATTATTGGGACACCATCGTCCGTGTAACTTTCACTGTCAAAAGAATATCCACTTATTTGCTTTCGGATCAAGGCCATTGGTGACGGCGTGGGTGATGAGCGCTTGACGTTTTTCTTTGAGAAGCTCCATCATCTTTTGCTTTTTCGCCACCATCTCATCAATCTTCGCCGTCTCACGATCTAGAAAATCAGCGATGGACTTTTGAATTGTTTTTTCTGGAAAAGGAACAACTTCCGAAAAATAAGCATAAATATCTAAATTTTGAATTCCAGTAGTTTGTTTTATAGAGCGTACATTTATCGTTCCGAAATACAGCGCGCCCATTAAATAGGAAATGTATTTTGAATTGTGAACTTTAAGCGGGGTCAATTTTTCAATGAAGTTTGAGCAAACAGCACGATCACTTGAATCAAATCTTACTGCGCGTCCGACTGTTTGTTTTTCACCACCGCCAGATTTTTCTAAAAGTATGTCGCCCTTTTCCAATATGCGCGAATGTTGATTTTCAGGAATATTTCTTGTGGTCAAATCATCTCCACTTAATCCAAAATGGCCAAAATCAAAATCGGCAACGCGTAAACAAATCAAATCGTTTTGATCGCCTTTTTCCTCGTCGCCCCAAACACCGCCCGCATGATAATCAAAAAAATATCGCAATCGTTTTGCTTCCCACTCATCAGGAATATTACCCAGCCAGTCAATGCCGGAGGGTTTGTATTTGGAATATGTTTTGTATTTTGTCGCAGTTGTCATAATTAAATATCTGTTAGCATTTTGGCAATTTCATCTTCCAATTTTTTGATATCACCGCCAATTTCATCAAGAGGACGGAGTGGTTTGTATTCGTAAAAATAGCGGGTAAAGCTAATCTCGTAGCCCACCTTACCAATTTTACCGTCTTTGTGGTCGCAGTATTTTTTATCTTCACTAATCCACGCATCCGACACATGGGGCAAGACTTCGCGCGTGAAATATTTTTTTATATCCTCTCCAAGTGGCACATTTTCATAATCGCGCAAATCCACATCCGGCTCCGGATTGCCTTTTTTGTCTGTGATAACATCAGCCGTTTCGTCGTGCTCGGAAAGTCCTTTGAGAATGGATTTTTTGACCGGCGCGTCCAATTTGAGATCAGCTTTTTTGAAAGTCGTTTCCAAAACTTCAATAAACTTGTCTTGATTTTTATAGAGCATGTCGCCGATAGTGGCGAGCGCTTTCAGAATAGAAATTTGGAGCGCAAAACCGGCTTTTTCTTCTTCAAATTTTTTGAGCGGGTCGCGCTTTTTGCTTTTGGCAAGATTTTGGAAAGCAGACTCGGTTTTTAGTTTTTCCAAACGCTCAGCGCTGGCTTGAAAATTAAGTTTGAGCGGTCGTTCAATCGTAATTTTGCGATAGCCAAAAAATTCATTTGGGAGTACTTTGACGATTTTGCTCTTTTCGCCGTCCAAAGTAAGCTCGGTAATTTTTTGGATTTGTTCATCAGAAATGACATTGCGTTTGTCGCCCAAGCTTTTGCGCATTTTTTCGTAGAGATCAACGGCATTGATGAGTTTTACTTTGCCTTTGTGGTGATCTTTTTTGCGATTGGTCAGCACCCAAATATAAGTATGAATACCGGTATTATAAAAAAGCTGATTCGGCAGAGCGATAATTGTTTCCAGCCAGTCATTTTCAATGATCCAGCGGCGGATTTCGCTTTCACCGCTTCCGGCATCGCCGGTAAAAAGTGGCGAGCCGTTCATAACAATCGCAATACGGCTTCCGCCGTTTGATGGTTTGATTTTGGCAAGCATTGTTTGCAGAAAAAGTAATTGGCCGTCACTAATGCGCGGAAGACCGGCACCGAATCGGCCTTGAAAGCCGAGCTCCGCTTCTTTTTCGATTTCTTTTTCATCCTTTTTCCATTCCTTGCCGTAAGGCGGATTGGAAAGCATATAATCAAAAGTTTCGCCAAAGAGATGATCGTGTGAAAGAGTGGAGCCAAATTTTATATTGTCAGCATTTTCGCCTTTGATCAGTAAATCAGATTTAGCAACGGCAAAAGTTTCCGGATTTACTTCTTGACCGAACATTTCTACTTGAGCAGTATCATTTACGCTTTCCAAAATCCATTCTTTGGCTTCAGTAAGCATGCCACCGCTTCCGCAAGCTGGATCGTAAATGGTTTTAATAATGCGCTGTTTTTTTAGAATATCTAAGTCCGGAGAAAACAGCAGATTAACCATCAGGCGGATAATTTCGCGCGGAGTAAAGTGCTCTCCCGGATTTTCGTTTGACGCTTCGTTAAATTTGCGAATCAATTCCTCAAAAACATAACCCATTGCCAGATTGCTCACGCGATCAGGGTGCATTTCAACTTCGCTGAATTTTTCTATGACTTGGTAGGTGAGATTGGCTTCTTCCAGCGCATCAATTTGCGTGTTGAATTTGAATTTATCAATTATTTCGCGCATGAGTGGGCTGTAAGCGTTGATATACAGGCGCAAGTTTTTGCCGATGTTTTTCGGATCGTCTAATAGCTTTTTAAAATCGTATTGCGAAGTATTATAAAAATTATATCCACTCGCTTTTTTCAAAATTCCGTCCATGTCTTCCAGCTTGCCTCTGTATTTCTCATATTTAACTAAAACATCGGCTTTGGTGTCTTCAAGTGCGGCATCCAGACGGCGCAAGACAGTTAAAGGTAAAATGACATCCGGATATTTCGCGCGCTTAAAATCATCGCGCAAAAGGTTGGCGATGCTCCAGATAAAATTGACGAGTTGTTGGTGATTATTTTGATTCATAGACTATTTTTTATCCAGTTTAAAGCTGATTTTGTAGGTATAGAAATCAATATTTGGCGCGACTGCTAAAGCGCGATGAATTTTTACATCATCCTCAAAGGCAATAATTGCGCCTCTTACTTTTTGATTGTCTTCGGCCAGTTCTTCTAAAACATAGCCCATGTATCTCTGTACTTGTCCGACAACGACATCACTAACCCTTCCTTTTTTAAGTTCTACCACCAAAAGTTCTTTTTTATCTTTGCTGATCGCCAATATATCAATCGGACCGGTGTCACTTGGATATTGTTGTCCGACTTTTTCTCCGTCTTCTTCGTAAATATCATAATGTTTACCCAATTCTGTGTGGTGCCAGTTTTGCACTAAAAAATCTTCTAAGTGTTTTTCTAAAGCAAAGATGCTTGGATCTTCGATTGTTTCATCTGTTGAAATTATTGAAGCGGGACGAGCGCCAGATATAAAACCCTCAACTTCATTTGCATATTTTGAAATATTACTGACTGTGCCAATAGAACCGGTGGAATTTCTTAGAGATTCACTCATTTCCTCGCGCGAAACACTGCGCGAAAACCAGCGGACAGCACGGCGATGTGGCAATGTTCCACCTTTTACAAATTCATATTCTCCGGTTACCTCCCCAATGTAATAATTACCGCTTCCGTCTGGACACATTACAATGTCGCCAACCAAAATGCCTTTGCAGATTGTGTATAACATGCCACAAGCAAGCCCGGCGGAGACTTTTTTCTTATCCGGATTTTTTTCGAGATAAATTGGTATGAATTTTTTGTTGAACTCGCGCCAATTATCCGGAAATTTACCAGCAAGATCAATGTCGGGTAGCCAGCCAGCCCCAATATAATTACCGTCATGTGCCTCTTTGGCATAGACACTCTTTTGGCCAAGCATTATTCGATAGTAGTTTTTCATAATGTTATTGTATTCGTTTTCCCCTTATAAATAAATCGTTTTCGTAGCGGAGCGGAGAAAACACCTTATACCCCTTTCTAATA
>MFQT01000011.1 GCA_001783145.1 Candidatus Magasanikbacteria bacterium RIFOXYB2_FULL_38_10 | reverse complement strand
CCCTGGATCCCAGGATACCTGGTTCCTGAACCTTTAACCCTTGCGTAAGTAACCTTACCCCATAGCAGATGAACTTCTGTCTATGGGGATTTTTTAATTGTCAGAGTCGAGCCCAAAAGAAAATTTTTTCTTTTGGGCTCGACGAAATTTCAGGCTTAGCTTATAATATATTTGGATAGTAAACGATACAGTCCACGGCTATGGCTTTGGGCGGTTGAAATCTGGATTATCCAAAAAACCAGAGTAGCATCGGCTACTGGCTTATGCTAGTGTGTGATGGATAAATCCTAAAAATGAAATACTTGGTGCAAGATAGTAGGGAGATAACGTCTCCAAATGCGATTCAACCCTAAGTCAGCTAACCAGTAGAGGCGGACAAGGAGTAGTGTTCTAGAAGCTGTCTTGCATATATGTGGTGGCTCGGTCTGGCGCAACTTCAATGGCAACCTGCATGTCGCCTACCTCAACAGGAACGACTCCAAACGCAACCTCAACCTGAACTGGATCAGCAACAACTGGAACGGCAACTGCCGATTCCTGGCTGTCCGCCAGTCTTTCATTCTCCTTCAATTTTTTGAAGGAGTTTATTTTTGAAGGGTAAAAAATTGTAGCCATTTACCTAATTTTTTTCCAATCTGGTCTAATTTGTCCGAAAGGGTAATGTACTTAGTATTATTGAGGGCTTTTATCTCCCAAAGCAGTTTAAGAAAATATTTTAAAACATCAAATTTTCTGCTGAATTTTTCTAACAGGGGTAGTTTTTCTTTGCCTTTTGTATAACCAGCGTTTAATATTATTTCAATTAAATCAGTAAACAGATTATCTATTCTTGCTCCGATTGTATAACGTGTCATTTTGGGCAAGTGCGCTAAATATTCTTGCCATAACTTGTAGGCCTCGCTAAGTTTACTTAAAATTGGTATTTCCTCTCCAATGCGTAAAAAAAGGGGGGGGGGGGTTAAAGGAAAATTTTTTTGATTTTGATTATGAAAAGTATTTTCCATCATACGTATAATGATATTATTAACTTAGATAATTTATTATATGCTTGGCAGGAGTTTATTGTTGGTAAAAAGATGAAAGAAGATGTTCAAATTTTTGAACGTGATCTGTTAGATAATATTTTATCACTTCAACGTGATTTAGCCAATCATATTTACCATCATGGCGACTATGAAGATTTTTATGTTAATGATCCTAAGCGTCGGCATATTCACAAGGCCTCTGTCCGTGATCGTCTACTCCATCACGCTGTCTATCGTCAGCTTTATCCTTTCTTTGATAAAACCTTTATAGACGATTCTTTTTCTTGTCGTAAAGATAAGGGCACTCATAAGGCTTTAGACAAATTTAAGAGAATGTCCCACAAGGTAAGTCAGAATTATGCCCGCACCTGCTGGGTGCTAAAGTGTGATATACAGAAATTCTTTGCCAGCGTCAACCATAAAATACTTTCAGACATTTTATCTAGTGGAAAATTTAGCTTAAATAAGCTGTATTTATCAGGCCTTGCTTTTTCTCTTAAATTAGACTACAATGTCTTCAGTAAATAAGGCTGCTCAAAAAACACCTAATTTTTCTTTTACCTAATTAAAAACATGAATAAATTTTGGCAAAGATTTAATCCGGCTAATTGGTTTAAAAAACAGCAAGAAGAAACCCTTACTCCTCAAAGCAACATAAAATTATTTATCCTGGAAATAATCAAACTGGGTTTTTTTGCTATCGTGACAATTTTTTTAGTGCGCTATTTTTTGTTCAAACCTTTTTATGTCAAAGGTGCTTCCATGGAACCAAACTTTTTTGATAAGGAATATTTAATCATTGATGAATTAAGCTATCGTTTGCGCACACCGCAAAGGGGGGAAATTGTAGTTTTTCATTATCCAGGCAATAGGAGCGAATATTTTTTAAAACGCATTATTGGCTTGCCTGGCGAAAGAGTAAAAATTAAAGACGGCCAGGTAATTATTTATAATGATCAAAATCCGGACGGCTTGGTTTTAAAAGAAAATTATCTGCCCGCCGGATTACAGAATAAACCCGATGTTATTTATAATTTAGATGCCAATCATTTTTTTGTGTTGGGAGATAATCGCAATTCCAGTTTTGATTCGCGTTTTTTTGGTCCGATTGATCAAAACGAAATTGTGGGCAGAGTTATTTTGCGCGGGCTTCCTTTGAGTCGCGCCCAAATTTTTAACACCCCTTCTTACGGTAATTAATCTTTATCCATATGAAAGAAAAAAAAGTAGAGAAAAATAATAAGGAAGCGACAGCGGAGCCGATTAAAAAAACCATTCAGACTCCGCAACCCTTGCGTGGCATGAAAGATATTTTGCCATCCGATCAAGGTTACTGGTGGCTGGTTTTTGATAAAGTCCGTGCTTTGGCCAAAACCTATGGTTTTGAAAAAATAGATACACCTCTTTTAGAAGAGGCTACACTTTTTTCCCGTTCTATCGGCAAAGAAACAGATATTGTAGAAAAAGAAATGTACATTTTTGAAGATTTGGACGGTCAAAAATTGGCTTTACGTCCAGAAGCTACCGCTTCTATCATGCGCGCCTTTCTAAATCATGGTATGTGGAATTTACCCCAACCTATCAAGGCTTGGTATTGGGGTCCAATGTTTAGACATGAGCGTCCGCAATCTGGTCGCTACCGCCAATTTCATCAATTTGGATTTGAGATTTTAGGAGAAGACGGTCCTGTGGCCGATGCCATGATCATAATGATTGCTTACAATTTTTATGCGGAGATGGGTGTTAATGCTTCTATTCAAATAAATAGTTTGGGCTGTCAAGTTTGTCGTGAAAATTACAAAAATGAATTAGTGCAGTATTATAAAACCCATCGTTCCAAAATTTGCGAGACTTGTAAAAAAAGAATGCAAAAAAATCCCCTGCGTCTTTTAGATTGCAAAGAGCCAGGTTGTATTTCAATTAAAGAAGGCGCTCCCCAGATGATTGATTTTTTATGCGATGATTGCCGCAATCATTTTATGAGCGTTTTGGAGTATTTGGATGAATTGGGCTTGCCTTACTTTTTAAATCATAATTTGGTGCGCGGGTTGGATTATTATACTAGAACGGTTTTTGAAATTTATTCCACGGGTGAAGATGAGGGTTCCCAATCAGCCCTGGGCGGTGGGGGACGTTATGATTTGCTTTCCGAAGCCTTGGGTGGAAAACCTGTGCCGGCTTGCGGTTTTGCTCATGGAGTAGAGCGCGCGGTTAATAAAATAAAAGAAGCCGGTCGCATAGTACCTGAAACTTTTAAAGCCGAAATTTTTATTGCTCAGCTTGGGGAACAGGCTCGTCGCAAAGCTTTTACTTTATTTGAAAAATTCAAGCATTCGGGAATCAAAGTGGCTGAAGCTTTTTGCCGCAACAGTTTAAGAGCTCAATTGGAACAGGCGGATAAATTAGGAGCGCGTTATGCTTTAATTGTGGGGCAAAAAGAAGTACAGGACGGGTCTGTAATTATCCGCGACATGGAGTCGGGCGTTCAGGAAACAATTGATGTTAATAAGGCCGTGGCGGAGATTCAAAAAAAGATGTTGCTAGTTTAGGCAAAATAAGATATAATAAATTAATAATTAAGCTAACACCCGGGAGGTGAATAATGTGTCAGAAGTCAAAAGAAAAAAAGGCGAAAGTTTTGAAGCGTTAATGCGTCGTTTCCAGAATCGCATGAAGGAATCTGGAAAGATTTTGCAAGCCAAAAAAGTCCGTTTTTTTGCCAAGGACTTGAATAAAAATCAGCGCCGTAAATCCGCTTTGGAAAAAAATCGCCGAACAGAGACTCTGGGCTATCTTAAGAAAATCGGCCGTTTAAAAGAAGAAAAGCCTAAGGGTAGAAGATAAAATCAAAAGCTCAAAGGGAGGAGTAAAAGAATAGCCATGAATACCAAAGAAAAAATTGAGCAAGATGCAGTTGTGGCTTTAAAAAATAAAGAAAGTCGTCTTTCTATTTTAAGAATGCTTAAAACTGCCTTGCAGAATGCCATTATAGAAAAAAGGGGTAAGGAAAATAATCCTCAGGTAGAATTGACAGAAGAAGAAGTTTTGTCTATTATTCGTCGTCAAATCAAACAACTTAAAGATGCTTTAGTTGATTTTGCCAAAGCCAATCGAACAGAACTTTTAGAAAAGGCGCAAGAAGAAATAATAGTTTTAGAGCAATACTTGCCTGCTGAGTTAACAGTAGAAGAAGTGGCTAAATTGGTTGATGAAGCAATAAAAGAATTATCTGCTACAGCTAAAGATTTGGGCAAGGTAATGGGTTTGGTAATGAAAAAAGCCGGCGGCCGAGCCGAGGGAAATACAGTAAAGGAATTGGTTTCTAAAAAGTTGGTTTGACGGTGGTCCAAAGGTTTTCCGGCGATAAATTTTCAATATTCACAAGAATATTGATTTTATGGAGGATTTTAAATTTACAATTAGTAAGTTTTTAAAAAGAACCGCCTTAGTTCTTGTGTTTTTGTTGGCGGTTCTTTTTGTTTTTGCCCCTTCTTTTTCTTTGGCGCAAGTTAATACAGGCATAGAATTTGGCGCCTATACCGGATTGGCGCAAACCGATGTTCGGATTATCATTGCTAAAATAATCAGGGTATTTTTTGGAGTTTTGGGAATTATAGCTGTGGGTTTTACTTTGTACGGCGGCTATATGTATATGACCTCCGAGGGCAATGAAAAAAAATTGGAAACCGCCAAAGCGATTTTAAAAAATATGGCTATTGGCCTAGCCATTATTCTTTCGGCCTTGGCCATTGTGCAGTTTGTTCTTAATACGTTGTTAAATGAATATCAGGCCGGTCCAACTGGAGAAACAACGCCGCCAATAGGCGGAGAAACAGTCTGCGCCGATTGCGGATTTTTAGGATCGGTCATAGAAAGCCATTACCCGGGACGAGGAGCCATGGGTATCCCCAGAAATACCAAAATCGTGATTACTTTTAAATATGATATTTTGGCCGGCAGTTTAATCCAAGATAGTAATAACAATGGTCAATTTGGCGATACTTTGGGAGGCGGAAATAATGATCGTCCCTCCGCCGCCTTTAAGATTTATCCCACAACTGGAGGAGAAAGCGCCGCTATGGCACCCAATCAATTTGATGTTTTTTTATCTGTTGATAAAAGGACTTTTATTTTTAAACCCAAAGTTTTACTGGGTTCTGCTTTGCAAGATACCAATTATACCGTTAAATTAACCGATGCTGTTAAATTGGCTGATGGCAGTTCGGCTTTTGGAGCTATCGGTGCTTATTCTTGGGGCTTTACTGTCAGCACGGTTGCGGACTTGACTCCACCGCAAATAGAAAGCATTATTCCCACTCCTTCTTTAGATAAGTACGCTCGCAATATAATGGTACAGATAAATTTTAACGAACCGGTTGATCCTTTATCGGCCAGCGGCTTTTTTGAATTAGCTTCCGGCGATCCAACTAAAAATTTTCAAAATATTAATTTGGCTATTGATGAAGGAACCAAGCCTTTAATTTCCGGTAATTTTAAAATTACTAATCAATATCGTACGGTGGAATTTAAAACAGCTGATGAGTGCGGCCATAATCCTTGCGGTCAAACAATTTATTGTTTGCCTGGAGATAAACAAATTTTGGCTACGGTAAAATCGGCTAGTGTTGATTCTTCTAACAAACCACAAGCCCAAATTACCGCCAATTTTTATGATGGAGTGGTGGATATGGCTGGCAATTCTTTAAATGGCGGCGGCGAGTTAAGAATAAATGGGCAGAATAAAATTGTTTTGGAGCCGGGAGTTAAAACATTAAACCAATGGCAGGCGGCCAGTGGAAAAATCCTGGATGATTTTTCTTGGAGATTTTTAACTTCGGCAATTTTAGATACTACAGCTCCCAAGTTAACCGTTATCACACCTGGTTCTTTGGCGGAAAAAATTGATGTTGCCGCGCCTTTAAATATGGCTTTTGATAAACCAATGGCCATAGGAAGTTTTAAAGAAATTGTCTTAAAGACCAATAAGGATTTTAATATTAACTATACTTATTTTGGGACTTCTTATGATGCTTTGGGCCAAAAAGTGATTTTGCCAACTCAAAAAGCCGTTAGGACAACTGCGGAAATTGCGCATGGTGATTTTTGGCAAAAATCTCCCACTGCCCCGGCTGATACGGAAAGTGCAATTTATTATCCCTTTGCGCCATCTTTATTAAACGATATTTATCAAAATTGTTTTTATCCTGCGGTATTGCAAAATAGTCCCAGGTGCGTGGTTGGGGATATCTCCGAATCCAATAAATTAAATGATAACACCCCCAGCTGTTTTGATTTACAAAATACCAATTATGAAGGTTATTGTTCAATGGGAGAACCCTGTCCTTTGGTTCCCGCGCCTCACAATCCTTAAATAGTCTATGCTTTGGCTAAAGAAAAATAAAAATTTTAAAATAAAACTTTTCGTATTGGGTTTTTTAGCCCTGGGTCTTTTTGTTGCTTTGCCGGCTTTGGCTCAGATTAATACCGGCATAGAATTTGGCCAGTATACCGGTTTGGTTAATACTGATATTAGAATAATTGTGGCCAAAATAATCAGAGTAGCCCTTGGTCTTTTAGGAATTGTGGCCTTGGGCTTTCTTCTTTATGGCGGTTTTATATATATGACCTCGGAAGGCAATGAAAAAAAATTGGAAGAAGCCAAAACAATAATCAAAAATGCCGTAATAGGATTGGTAATAATTTTATCGGCTTTTTCCATCGCCCAATTCGTCATTACCAGATTAACCAATTCCATTATTGATGATTTTTGTACTCAAAATCCAGAGGCCTGTGTTAATTGTTTAACTAATCCGTCAGATCCAATTTGTGCGCCGCCTTTTTGCGCTGATCCAATCATCTGCCCCGTGGGTGGAAATACTTTTTTTGCTTCCGTTATTCCGCAAGGCTCTCTTCCTTTATATAATGTGGTTGTAAATATTGGATTTTTTAATGGTTTTGGCAGTGCGGGAGTAAACAGAACAACCATTAACTCCAGTACCGTTTCCATTGTTAAACAGTTGCCGGACGGAACCTATGATACTGATAATTATCCGGGATTTTTTGAATTTTTAAGTGACAGCTCGGTAGCTTTTCATCCGCAGGGAAATTGCGGATCGGGCAATCCCGCTACTGATTGTTTTGCCACTAATACTCTTTATCGCGTCACTTTAAGCCCCAGTATCAAAAGTTCCGGCGGTGCGGATTTAGATTGTGTTAATCATGTTTGCGTTAGCACTTTTACTACCGGTGATAAATATGATGCCGCGGCGCCAGGTGTGGAAATGGTTTTGCCTGGTCTTTGGGCGATAGTGGGGGACAATCGCGCCACTACAATTAGCGCTAATTACTCTGATGATTCCGGAGTTAAACAACTTGATTTTATCACCAAACAAAATCAAGTTATTAGTACTATTGCCCAACTAACAATTAATCCTTTTGAGGCCAATGGTTCCAGGGAATTTAATTTGTGGATTCCGCATTTAACAAATTTTGAAAAAGCGGAAACAGCCACCTTGGCGGCCAGAGCTTATGATTTAGACAATCATCGCACAACCTCTACCATACAAAATATCAAAATAATTCCCTCTTATTGTTTTAACGGAAATTTAGATACTGATAAAAAAGAGGAAGAGGCGCATAGCGCCGATGGAATAACACCGGATTGCGGATTAAATAGTGAATGCGGCGCCTGCGCGGGACAAAGGTGCTATACCAATTTTAGTTGCGCCGGCGGGTATTGCGATTTAACTACACACCAGTGTTTAATCCGTCCTAAGATTTTAAATGTGGCCCCTCTGCAGGCAGGAGCGGGCAGTTTGATTACTTTAAAAGGCTTAAATTTCGGCTCTTCCGAAGGCCAAATTTTATTAAACAATATTCCGGCGCCGGCGGTGGCCTGTCCCTTAACCGGAAACAACCCAACTTGGAATAATAATTCTGTTGTGGCAAGAGTTCCAATCGGTAATACCAGCGGAATCATTGAAATTAGAACAACCGGTTATAGTGGCGGGGCGGATTTGGGTCATTTTGACAAAACCGATGATACGGATTGGGGGTTTAAAGGAATTTTTTCCGCTACAGCCGAAGTTTTGCCAGGTTTAATTTGTGTAAGCCCTGCTACCGAAGCGCCTTTTAATAATGTAACTTTGGCCGGGGAAAATTTTGGTGTTAAGATTGGTAAAGTAAATTTTTCTTATTTACCTATTAACGGCAATAGCATTGTAGATTGGCAAGCTAACGGACAGAGAATTACAACTAAAGTTCCGCAAATGCCTGGTCAGACGCTTTCTATTTCTGTCAACACCTTTGAAAACAAGGTTAGTAATTCTGTACCCTTTACTATAAAATCCGTAGCGCAAAATTTGGTGCCGCGTATTGATTCAATAGATCCGGAAAATGGTCCTGTTGGTACTTATCTAACTATTTCCGGAGCCAATTTTGGAGAATCCGGTTCGGTTGTTTTTAAGGTTAATCCTGCAGATGAAAACGAGACAAGAATTTTAGCCGATTTGCCGCCAAGTTACTGTTCTAATTCTTGGAAGCCTACTCAAGTGATTGTAAAAGTTCCAGCTGCTCTTTCTTCCGCTATGGACGGGGTAAGTACAGCCGATTATTATGTTCAGGTAAGAACAGGTTCCGGTTCGGCTGTCTTTACCAGCAATTGGCAAAAATTTACAATTAATAAAAATCCTCTTCAGCCCGGTCTTTGTAGTGTCAGCCCTAATAATGGGCCGATAAGTACAATTATTACCTTGCAAGGTGAGGGTTTTGGTCCTGCGGCAAATAATGGAGCGGTGGAGTATTGGCAGAATGTCACCAGTAGTTTTTCCAATGCGGTTTCTCCCAGAATTTGGGAAAATTTAAAAATAATAGATGCTGTTCCTATAGGTGTCAAAACCGGTAAAATCAAAGTCTGGTCTAATGAAAAAAATCTTTATAGCCGTAACTCAATAAACTTTAAAGTTCAAAATTGTAAAGAAGAAATAAGCGCCGGTAAAAAATTAAATGAAATCTGCGGAGATGGACAAAAATGTTGTGACGGTGGTTCCTGTATAGATGCAACCGCAGCTTGTCCGGAAGAAACCGGCCTTAAATCTTCAATGTTTGCCTGGTCTTTTAGCACCGGTCAATTGCCTGTTGTGCCAAGGGTAGTGGAGGAATGTGTAAGCGGCAAAGTTCCCAGCCCCACTCCTTCCCAGCTTTGGGATGATTCTACAAACGTTTGTTTAAATACTCAAATTAAGGTCAGATTTACCAGTTTAATTAAACAAAGCACCATTATTAAAGGCAATTCTTTTATTATTCAAAAATGTACCGGTGGTACTTGCCCTGCTTCCGGATGGGTTGAAGAAATCGGAGGAAATTTGAGTTTTGAACTATCTGATGGAACCTTGGACCCTGGATCTGGTGGATATGATACCATCATCTTTTCTCCGGATAGCGGTCTTTTGAATCAAAATACCTGGTATAGAGTTGTTTTAACCACTCAAATTAAAAGTTTTGTGCCCACAGATTCTCTTTTAGAAAAAGAAATGCTTCCTTCTCCAACCGGAATTTGTCCTACCGTAGGCGGCTCTTCAGCTTCTTATTGTTTTAATTTCAAGACAAAAAATAGTACTGAATTATGTAAATTGGGTAGCGCGGTTGTAATCCCTCATCTTTTTACCGCTAAAGATTTTAACACTCTTTATTATCCAGGCACTAAAATTTTGTACAATGTTTCTGCCGTTGCCTCTGATAACAAATGTTGGTTAATTGACGCCAATGCCTACAATTGGCAATGGAATGCCGGATTTAATGTTGGTGATACTAGCATTTATGCTTCAATTACTAATGACAAATGGCCTGCGGGTGACCCTAATGTTGGCAGAGGAAAACCTAATCAAGATTTAACAACTTTAGACAAAATTACTCCTGTTAGTGGAGAAAAAGTTTGGGTTAAGACAGAGAGCGGTGGAAGCTCTATAAGAGATAATGCCATTTTGTATGTTTTTCCCTCCAAGCCAAAGATAATAAGTTACAAGCCAATTTGTAATACCGCCTGTATTAACAGCTCTATTGAAGTTAAATTTGATATAAGAGTGAAGGGTGTTGAACAGAATCTGCAGATTTATCAATGTCCGGATGAAAATTGTAATGTTCAAACTAATAATCTTTTGGGTAGCGTTGTTAACTCCAGTGACTGTAATCAAGAGGTTGGCGCAAATAAAGCTTGCCGTAATTTTAATATTTCCTTGGCTCCTTTAGGAACTAATTTATTACCAAACACTTATTACCGCATTAAATTAAGCGCTAAAAATAATGTTAAGAGCGAGGGCGGGGTTCCTTTGGCTGATGAAGATTTGAATTATAATTGCGGAGGCGGTAATTATTGCGCTTTTTCTTGGACCTTTCGTACTAAAAATGATTCTAATGTTTGTAGGATTGAAAGAGTTAAAATTTCACCCGCCACCTCCACTGTTTATTGGATTGGTAGCCAAAGCGCTTTGGTAAGCTCTGCTTTCGGTACTCCGGATAATTGTTTGGCTGAAGGCCAGCAATTAAATGCCTTTGCCTATAATTGGTCTTGGCAATCGCAAAATTCTAACGTGGCCTTTGTTTCCAATTATGATTTAGGTGTTAGAAGGGGAGGCAGCTCTGCTTTAACAAATTATTGCGGAGACGGGGCTATTCAAAGCAATGCTTTGGAAACTTGCGATAACAATACGGCCAACTGCTCCACGGATTGTCAAATTTTACCTCGCCTTAAGTTAGGCACCAGTGCGTGTTTCAATAGAACTGATCCTAATTGTTGCGGCAACGGCGGACCTTATAGTACCCCGGAAAAAAATGAAGAATGTGATTTAGGTGCGGAAAACGGTTTGCCTGGTAGTACTTGTACGGCCGGTTGTTTGTTTACTACAGCTAATCCCATTAGTTTGGCGCATTGCGTTGCTACCATTGGCGGTTCTTCTACTACTAAAGAATCAAGGTGTCTTAACCAATATCGCGCTGTTCCTGTTTGCGGCAACGGGGTAATAGAAAATAATGAAGAGTGCGATGGAGGGGCCAACTGCGCCAACAATTGTCTGTTAACTACCGGCTTTGAAACAGCTTTGGGAAACGGCTTAATTGATCCTCTGCAATACGCCACGGCTATTGGGCAAGGCACGCCGGATTCTAATAAACACCAAAAAACTCAAATTTATGCAGATACGGAAGGGAAGAGAGGGGTGGCGGATTTTGTTTTGCAGTGCGGCTACACTCCTGTTGATTCCAGTTGTCCTTTAGGTGATGCAGATAAGGGGGCAGGAAAAAATTCTTGTTGCTATGAACGTCCCGCTGTGGTGGAGGATGTAGATACCTTGCCGCGAAATGGCTTACAAACAAATATTTGCCCTAATGCTCTTTTATCAGTCAAATTTGATCAACCAATGGAAGAGAACAGCTTTACCAGTACTACCTTGGGATATTTTAATATTGCCTTAGCTAAAACCACCAGTACTCCTAATTGTGCGCAAGGCACCTATTTGTTGGGACAAAAAGAAGAAGAACCTCATAATTTTTGGCAAAAGATAAAATTCGCCGCGCGCCGCTTTTTTGGCCGGCCGGTACAGGCAGAGTATTTTTGCGCCGGAGATATTATTTATGATTTAAAAATTCGGGAGATTTCAACTGTAATAGGCGGCGTTAATGCCACTACTACCCAAGCGATTTTAGAATTAAAACAGCCTTTGGCGGAAAATACCAATTACCGGTTGGTTGTTTTTAAGGAATCGCGCAATATTGAAGGAGTGCGAATGCAGAATACTAGAATAATTGATTTTAAAACCGCTGGTAATCTTTGCAAAATTGATCATTTGTCTCTTGATCCTGCCGTTCAAATTTTTACCAGGAAAGATGAAACACATCAATTTAATGCCAAACCGCAGTTTGTTGCTCCGGGGACTTCTTTGGTGCAAGAGCTTATGCCTATGCCCGGTGCTTATAATTGGGAGTATGGTTGGATTGATGGAGATTTTCCGCCCCCCGATATTATAGGTATTACTTCCATTAACGATAGCGCTGATGTTAAAGCTTTGGGCAAAAACGGTGATACTGCTATTGGCGCGTTTACTAGAATTACCGAAGACACCTCCAGGGATACCACGGTAGGACGGGTTTTTAGCGCCACCGGCACCATTTCCGTTTTTCTATGTGAAAATCCCTGGCCGTCTTTTAATCCTTATAGTCCTGGTTTGGGCTTGGGGTATTTTGATGCGTTAGATAACAAAAATGCCATAAGTGAAGGCAACGGCTGGACTAATTTTAAACTTTTATATTGCCGCGACACAGGTAAAAGTAATGATATAGCTGATGATTTGGGCGCTTTAAATTTAAATACCCCTCTTTATCATCAAACCGGCGGACATCAAGATTCTTCCGGTATCTTTAAAGAATTTTTCTTTACTTTTGCCAATTCTGTTAATAGGGACAGTATTGGTCTGCGTGTTTATCCTAATCCTAATTATTTATCTACTAAAGATTGGTATAATTCCCAACCCTGGATTCCTAAGGGATCAACTAATGCCGTTAGAATCGGATCTGATGATCACGTTTATCAAGCCTTGCAAGAAGGCCGAACTTATTATGTTAACGGTTTAAATATCAGTCTGGATAACAAGATTTATTCCAATGTTTATGTTTTTTCTTTCAGTGATAATCCCAGCAGTGAAACTTTAAATGTTGTCACTCAGCTTTTAAATAACTTTACTTTAAATGTTAATTTTACCGGTAAAGCAAGGCTTGCACAGATAAACCGCGATTTTGTCCGTTTTAAAGATTTAAAGGCTGTCAGTGAAAAATTGGCAGGGTATTACGCTACTAAAGGTTTTTTTCCCAAACTTACCGAAAGTACGGAGTATGGTACATTTTTGCCATCTTATACCAATAGTAAATGGAAATCCTGGCAACTTTTAAGCAATTCCTTGGGTTTTGGCATGCCAATCGACCCTCTTAATAATTTTTATGAATGTGGCAACAGTGAGGTGTTTGCTGACGGAGAAAATTTAGGTCCTTATAATGCCGACACTTGTTGGAATGAAGCTAACTCCACCTTTATTTGTCCCGGCGGTTCGCATGTTTATCAGTATCAAACCATTGCCGGAGCCTCTTCGGTTATCAAAGCCGATTTGGAAATTGTCTCCGGATTAACTTGGGCTCGTAATTTAAATGATTTTTTAAATATCAAGCTTTGCAGCTTAAACAAAAATGTTTGCAAAACCGATACGGATTGCCTGCCTGGCGGGGGAAATTGTTCAATAAGCGGCGTTGATTTTCAATTGTACAATTCTTGCAATAATGTGATACAGACAGCCCAAACTCAGTGCGGTGTTTGTACTCCCGGGGAAACTAGATTGGTTTCTTGCTTACCCGTCAATGATCCTTTAACATCAGCGGATGAAAGCAAATACCCTGGGCAGAAACTTGAAAAATGCAAGACTGATTGCCTGGGGTGGGATTCGGATGTTTCCAGTCTAATAGGCCGGTGGACTTTTGATACTGCTGATGTGAGCGGCAACACAATTTTAGATAAAAGCGGTTATGGTAATAATGGTAAGCTAATTAACACAGCTGAGTTTTTACAAGGCAAAATTAGTAACGCAATAAAGTTTCCTGCTCCAGTAAGCAATCCACCCTATATTACCATCCCGGCTAATAATCAGAGCATTAAAGATTTTCAAAATAATGGCAGTTTTACTTTTGCCCTTTGGTTTAATATTAGTAATTATCCCGCTGATAGTACCGCAAAGTTTTTAATCTCTAATTTCCGCGGTGGTTATCCGGGTTCCGGGGTGTATATAGCCATTAGGGGCAAAAAAATTATGGCCAGTATTAGAAATCAGCCAACTGATTCGTCAAAATGCACCGGTTCCGGTAATGCCAGCGGTTGCGCGCCCAACACTGAAATTGGGTTTCCTTCCAGTCAACCGGATCTTAATAAAGATCAGTGGTATCATTTGGCTGTTGCTGGCGATTGGGATGGAATACATTCTTCAACCACTTTGTTTTTAGATGGTCAGAAAATAAGCCAAGTGGTTAATGGTTATAGAGTTAAAGCAAGTGGCGACTCGCTGGCTTTAAATAATTCATTAACAAGTAATCCTGAACACTATTTTGAGGGTCTTTTAGACGACGCCCGTATTTATAATAGGGCTTTAACTGGAGAGGAAATTAGTTTTATTTATACGCACACTTCTTCTCAAACAGGATCTTGCGTATCTGCAGGCTTTTGCGGTGACGGTATTGAAAATGGACCAGAAATTTGTGATGATGGGTTTAATAATGGCAAATATGGATATTGTAAAGCCGATTGTACTTTAAATACCGCCAATAAATGCGGGGATCAATATTTTACAAAAGGAAATGAGGTTTGCGATTCGTCGGCGTTTAAATATGAAATTTTCACTTCAGGTCCTCTTTCTTTTTACTTATGGGCACAAAAAGAAAATAATTTTAGTGAGATAGATTCTTCAAATAAGGGCTGGTGTGATAATGATAATTTATATTTTTGCAGTAGTAGCAATGAATGTCCCACCGGCGGTAATTGTATTAGGAGCGGAGCTAAGTATAATACAGTAAAAGAAGGTTCTTGCGCTTATGATTGCCAAGGCCGCGATTATTGCGGCGACGGATTAATAAATCCCGTTTATGAAGAGTGCGAGGCTAGTGAAACTTGCCAGATAGGCAGTTGTAGCGGTGGCCTATCGGTGAATAAGTATTGTGAAAAAGACCAAGATTGTCAAAGTGGACAGTGTGAAAATTATCAACCAGGCAAAAAATATTGTCAGATGACGAACGAAGTAAAATCTGTGAAACAAGCCAGCGCCACCGGCTGGCCTTACTACGTTGATAATACTTCTGCCACTAAGAATTTTTCCAATGATTCTTGTTCTTGGGATAATAATTCTCTGGATTTGGCCTATTTTTCCTCCCCTGACATTTCTTGTCTGCCGTTTAAGGCTCCGGAGTTACCGGTTTATTTAGCTAATTGCGGCATTGATTCTGATAATGATGGTAATTATAAAGATCAGGGCGAGGAATGTGATTTTGGTCCGGCCAATGGCGATGCCTGCGTTCCGCAACAAGGCGCTCCGAGTTGTACTTATTGTGCTTTTGGCTGTAAAATAATGACTATCTCACAATAATTTTTTGATTAAAATAAAATAAACAATTAAATTATAAGAATATGTTTGATGACATCGCTCCTCAAAATCCTAATGAACCGGAAGACATTTTAGCCAATGCCGAACCGACTGGCGGACCCTTAGAATTAAAATCAGCTTTGGCTAATCAAAAATTAAAACCGGTAAAACCTGCTTTAACAGGGCCCAACCCCATCCCGGTTAGAGAGGAAATGAGTACCTTTGCCACTTCGGGTCAAAATCAAGAAAAACAAATAGAAATTACTCCCCCTATTTTAAATAAAAAAAATTTTTTTATTTTTTTAGGCTTTATTTTAATTGTCGCCTTGGGCGGTTTAACAACTTGGGGAATTATGAAAGCTACTAAAAAAACTTCCCCAACTGTCAGCAACCTCACGAATACAGTAGTTCCTTTGGTTAATGAAAATACTAATATACAGGTTAATGTAAATACCCCGGAGCAGGTTAATGATTCTGTCAATGTCCCTGCCGCAGTCATTATACCCGCCACCTCATCTGTTGCAATAACAGACACTGACGGCGATGGTCTTATAGATGAAGAAGAAAATAAATATGGAACAGACTCTCAAAAGACAGACACTGACGGCGACAGTTTAACAGATTATGAGGAAATTATGATTTGGAAAACCGATCCTTTAAAAACAGACACTGACGGCGACGGGTTTAATGACGGCGAAGAAGTAAAAAATGGTTACAACCCTTTGGGTGCCGGTAAATTATTGGAATTACCAACACAGTAAATTTAAAATGTTGCGGTAAAATGACCCTCTTTATTTCTTTAAGGAAAAGCCAAGAAGAATTTAATTATACTAATATGCCGGAAGAAAATTTAACAAGCACTAACGATTCGGAAATTTACATCATACCCGAAGAATTTTACGGCGCTGTTTCTAAACCGGTTAAAAAAAAATCTTCTGTTGCGGAAAAAAGTTCGCCAGTGGCGGTTTCTTCTAAACAATTTGCACCCGCTTTTCCTTTCGGAAAGGTGATTTTTTCCTCCCCTAAAGTTTTCATTGGTGTAATTGCGGCCGTTTTGATTATGGTTACGGGTATTTTTTCTTATTATTATATTCATCAAGCACAGGTTGCCCGTCAAAAATTATTAGAAGCCGAACAAATTAAGAATTCTGCAGTAATTACGCCCGGCGTCTCCGCTCCGGCTACTTCCACTGTGGAAAATATTGTTCAAACTGAGCCGGTTATTGAACAAGCAACATCTACTCCCACAATTTCCGTTCAATTTTCCGGCTTAGCTGTTTTTCCATTTAAAAATTACGCCCCTGCCGAAGATACAGATAATGATAGCTTAACTAATCAAGAAGAATCTCTTTATGGAACTAATCCCAGTAAGCCCGATAGCGACGATGATGGATTTTCTGATTCTTTAGAAATTTTAAGCCTTTATAATCCAATTGGATTTAAACCGGTTCGGTTGCTTGATTCCGGTAAAGTGGCAACTTATTTCAATCCAAATTTTGGTTATTCAATTTTTTATCCCGTTCAATGGATAGCCCAAGCTTTGGATTCCAATGCCGAGGAAGTTATTTTTTCTTCAGATACTGGAGAATTTGTTGAAGTTTTAGCTGTGGATAATGTTTTAAAACTTAAAGTTGAGGATTGGTATTTGGCGCAATCTCCCGGTGTTAGCGCCGCTGATTTAAAAATAATTAAAACCAAAGAAGGGGTAGAAGGAATTTTGAGCCCTGACGGTTTAACCGCTTATTTGCCATTTGAAGACAGAATTTTTGTTATTAATTACGACATTGGCATAAAAACGGAAATTAATTTTTTGACCACTTTAAAAATGATGGTCGGCAGTTTTAAGGCTCAAGGAGAAATAGAAAATTTGTCACCGGAAATAACTACTAGTACTGTAGAGAATTTTAATACCACTTCTTCTAATCCTTGATATGTCTTTGGAAATTTTTAATTTGACGCAAGATCAAAATGTCCTTGTTTGGCTTAAAGAAATAGCCAAAAAAGTTTCCCAAAATTTGAAAATCAAAAAAGATTTTTCTGTTATACTAGTAGGGGATAAAAAAATTAGACAATTAAATTGGCAATATCGAAAAAAAAATAAAATTACCGATGTCCTGTCTTTTGAGGGTGAGGCGGATTTTTTGGGGGAAGTGGTGATTAGTTTGCCCGAGGCCAAGCGTCAAGCTAAAAAATATAAGTTAAACTTAAAAATAGAAATGAGCCGGCTTCTAATCCATGGAATTTTGCATCTTTTGGGGTTTGATCATGAAAAAAACGCAAAAGAAGCTGAAAAGATGTATGCTTTGCAAGATAAACTCTTGATTGGAATTTTTAAAAAATATGTTTTATCTTCGTAAAACCGTTAAAAGTTTTTATTACGCCTTAAAAGGTTTGTCTTTAATTATAAAAGAGGAGCAAAGTTTTAGAATTCAATTAGTGGTGGCGGCTGTGGTATTTTTTTTAATGTTTTATTTTCCCTTGCGTAATTACGAAAAAATGGTACTAATACTTGTGGTAGCTTTTGTTTTAGTGTTAGAATTGATAAATAGCATCTTTGAAAGATTTGTGGATTTGATGAAGCCGCGTTTGCATTTTTATGTTGAATCCATTAAAGATGTTATGGCGGCGGCTGTACTCTTAGCTTCATTGGCAGCGCTTTTAATCGGCTTAATAATTTTTATTCCTTATTTTAAAAGTTAACTATGGTGTTTAGACGTAATTCCAAACAAGACGAAATAATTGCCGGCTTGGATGTAGGATCTACCGCTGTGCGTTTGGCTGTGGGACAGATTGTTCCGGTCAATGATAAAAAAGAGTTGCATATTATTGGTGCCGCCGAAGCTCCGGCAGAAGGTGTGCATCGGGGAGTGGTGACCAGTATTGAAGATGCTGTTTCTTCTATTTCCGCCTGTTTAGAAAAAGCCGAACAAATGACGGGTGTGCCCATAAGCCGGGCTTGGGTAGGTATTTCCGGTAGTCATATTATTTCCGAAGAAAGCAAAGGAGTGATAGCCGTAGCTAAGGCTGACGGAGAAATTTCAGAAGAAGAGGTAGAAAGGGCTATAGAGGCCGCCAGAACCGTAGCTACGCCCCTTAATTATGAAATTTTGCACGTTATACCTAAAAGCTATACTGTTGACGGGCAAGTAGGCATTAAAGATCCCATTGGTATGACCGGCGTTCGGTTAGAAGTGGATACTCAAATTATTCAAGGCCTTTCTTCACAGATAAAAAATCTCACTAAAGCTGTTTATCGTACCAGTTTGGAAATAAATGATTTGGTTTTATCAATTTTAGCCACGGCCGAAGCTGTGGCTACAGATAAGCAAAAGGATTTGGGTGTCGCTGTGGTTAATTTAGGTGGAGCTACTACCAGTGTGGTGATTTTTGAAGAAGGCGACATCTTGGATACGGCGGTTTTACCCATTGGTTCGGAACATATCAGTGCGGATTTGGCCATTGGCCTGCGAACTTCTATTGATGCGGCTGACAGACTAAAGTTAGAATACGGATCGGCCGTTTCCAAAGACATTGGTAAAAAGGAAGAAATAGATTTGTTTGATTTGGGGTCTGCTGAACACGAATTGGTTTCATTAAAATTTGCCAGTGAAATTATTGAGGCGCGGGTGGAAGAAATAATGGATAAAGTTGAGAGCATCTTTAAAAAAATTGGGCGTAGCGGCGTTCTGCCGGCCGGTGTAATTTTTACCGGAGGGGGAGCAAAATTAAATGGTTTAATTGAAGTAGCTAAACGTAAATTAAGATTGCCGGCCACGTTAGGCTACCCTTTAAATATTACCAGTGTTACTGATAAAGTTAATGATTTATCTTTTACCACCGCTATCGGATTGGTTAAGTGGGGGATGATGTCAGAATTAAGTCAGGAGAAAAATAATTTTGGAAATTTAGTTTCCCGTTTTGGTAAGGTCAATCCTTTAAAAAGATTGATTGGTTTTTTTAGATTTTAATCTATTTTTAAGGGTTAATTTAGCTTATCCACATTTAGATTGACATTAAAAATCCGAATCTATATAATGGAAGGTGAAAGACAATTCATCTTCTTTTTTGAACAAAAAATGTGTTCAATAACTAATTTGTAAAATTATGCCAGAAGTAAAACCAGCGATAGAAACACTTGCAAAAATTAAAGTGGTGGGCGTGGGAGGAAGCGGCGGCGCCGCTATTAACAGGATGATGCAAAGTAAAATTAAAGGAGTGGAATTCATTGCCATCAATACCGATTTGCAGGCTTTGCATTGTTTGCAGGCGCCGGTAAAAATTCATATAGGCAAAACCATTACCCGAGGATTGGGCGCCGGTATGAATCCCGATATCGGCTTCAAAGCCGCTGAAGAGTCTCAAGAAGAAATTCGTGAAGCCCTTAAAGGGGCGGATATGGTTTTTATAACTTGCGGGCTTGGCGGGGGTACCGGTTCCGGTGCCGGGCCGCTAGTGGCGGATATTGCCAAAAGCAGTGGCGCGCTTACCATTGCTGTGGTGACTAAACCATTTTCTTTTGAAGGTCGTCAAAGAAGGGAAATAGGGGAAAATGCTCATCAACAATTTTTAGAAAAAGTAGACACTATTATTACTATTCCCAATGACAGGGTCATGCAAATAATAGATAAAAAAACTCCCTTAATAGAGGCTTTTCGTATTATTGATGATGTTTTGCGTCAAGGTGTGCAGGGAATTTCGGAAATTATTACCGTTCCCGGTCTGATTAATGTTGATTTTGCCGACGTCCGAGCAATTATGCAAGATACAGGTTCGGCCTTGATGGGAATTGGTTATGGCAGTGGAGAATCCCGCGTTGTGGATGCGGCCAAATCAGCTATTGCCAGCCCTCTTTTGGATCTTTCCATTGATGGAGCTAAAGGGATTTTGTTTATTGTAACGGCCGGCAGTGATGTGGGTATGCATGAAATTGCCGAAGCGGCTAAAATTGTCACCGGCAACGCAGATGAAAATGCCAAAGTAATTTGGGGCACGGTAATTGATGAAAGTTTAAAGGATGAGGTTAAAATTACTGTTATTGCTACGGGCTTTGAAAAGAAGTCTGACAGCACCTTTATGAATCGTATGGGTAAGTCGGCTTTTTCTTCATCTTTTAATACTTTAACTGTTCCGGAAAATCCCAAGACGCCAGAAAAAAAACCCATTAGCTCTCTTCGTCCCGAACCGGAAAAAAACAATGTAGAATTTAACAGAACTGATTTCTCCTCCACTCCTTTGCAAAAAAAATCGGTTAAAAGATTGGATTTGGAAAAAGAAGAAAACGTGCCGGTAATCAATAAAAAAAATGAAGAGGATGAATTGGAGATCCCCGCTTTTATCCGTCGTAAAATGACTTAGTTGGTATTGTTGGCTGTTTAAATTTTTAATATGCACTGTCCTGTTTGTAATTATAAAGACACTAAAGTAATAGATTCGCGTTTAAGCCAAGACGGGTCTACTATTAGGCGTCGACGCGAATGTTTTAAATGTCAATATCGCTTTTCCACCTTGGAGGAGACGGAAATTTTGGATTTAACCGTAGTTAAGCGCGATGGTCGCCGTGAGCCTTATAGCCGTGAAAAAATTACCAAAGGTTTGTTTAGGGCTCTGGAGAAAAGATCTTACACTAACGATTCTTTGGCTTCCCTAATCCATTCCATAGAAAGAGATATTCAAAAAAAACGTAAAAGGGAAATCAAAAGCGCAGAAATAGGGGAAATAGTAGCCAATCGTCTTAAAAATTTTGATAAAGTCGCTTATATTCGTTTTGCTTCCGTTTACCGCGCTTTTGAAGATGTGGATACTTTTAAAAAGGAATTGGAAATACTTTCTCGCCATAAAAATCAATTGCAGAAGAAAATTGTAAGAAAAAAACGCGGCAAAATGTTATAATTATTATAATAGTCAGCTTTTTAAAAGCATTTTAATGTAAATTAAACCTATGAAAAATTTAAGGCCTTTTTTATTGGTAGTAATAACCATAAGTTTAATTGTAGGAGGTTTATCAGGCTTGGTAACCGGAATTTTAATAAATGATTGGCTGTCTTTGGACAGTAATTATCAATTTTTTAAATCAAGCAGTTTGGTAAAAAATTTGATTAATTTGCCGGTGAATGAAAAATTAGTTTTGCCTTTGACAGAAAGTGAACAAACAATTGCTTTAGTTAAAAAAATTTCACCGGCTGTGGTTTCGGTTATCGTCACTAAAAATTTTAATTTAAGCGTTAAGCAAAAGTCTCCTTTGGATGATTTTCTAAACAATTTGCCTTTTGATTTAAAAATAGAGGTATTGGAAGGTGAGGATCCGTCAAATGGCAATAAAAACAATAAGCAAGAGGTGGAAGCGGGGAGCGGTTTTATTGTGCGTTCCAACGGCTTGATTTTAACTAATAAGCACGTGGTTGAAGACATCACCGCCGAATATTCAATTAAGACAACCGATGGTAAAACTTATCCTGCCACCGTGATTGCCCGTGATCAATTTTTGGATATTGCCTTACTTAAGATAGAAGCTGAAAATTTACCTTTTATTTCTTTGGGCAATTCGGACAAATTAGAAATTGGCCAGACTGTTGTAGCTATAGGCAATGTTTTGGGACAATATCAAAATACGGTTACGCGTGGCATTGTCTCTGGCATTAAAAGAAGGGTGGTGGCCGATGCCGGCCGCGGTTCCAGTGAGGTGATAGAGGCGGCCATTCAAACGGACGCCGCTATCAATCCGGGCAATTCCGGCGGTCCTTTGTTAAACTTGCGTGGTGAAGTTATCGGAATCAATACCGCTGTTAATCTTGGTGGCCAATCAGTGGGTTTTGCTTTGCCCATCAATAGCGCCAAAAATATCATTGAAAGCGTGGAAAAATACGGTCGGATTATTAAACCATGGCTTGGGGTGCGTTATATTGTTATTAACAAAGGTGTAGCCGCCAAAAACAATTTAACTTTTGATTATGGCGCCTTAGTTGTAAAAGGGGAACAAACGGGCGAGTTAGCCGTTATTCCCGGTTCACCTTCGGATAAAGCCGGTATTGTAGAAAATGATCTTATTTTAGAAATTAACGGGCAAAAAGTGACGGAAGAAAATGGTTTGGGTATTTTAATTAATAAATATAAAGTTGGGGATGAAGTGAGTTTAAAAATAGTACACAAGGGGGAAACAAAAACAATCAAAATAAAATTAGAAGAGGCTATAAGCAATTAAAAGTTAATAGTAGTAAGTTAAAAAAGCGGTAAAAATCTTGAATCTTTCCCGCTTTTTAAGTATAATTAAAGCATATTAATTTTTATTTATGACCAAAAGAACCAAAATAGTTTGCACCATAGGGCCGGCCTCTTTTAAGACAGCTGTTATAGAGAATTTAATTAAAGCAGGGATGAACGCGGCGCGTATTAACTTTTCTCATGGTACTCACGAAAGCAATGGAAAAATGATTGATCTAATCAGAAAAGCGGCCGATAAATTAAAAGTGCCCGTGGTTATTATCGCTGATCTGCAAGGCCCTAGAATTCGCGTTGGAATTCTACCCAAAGAGGGATTGACTCTTAAAAAAGGTCAGTTGGTTAAATTAAGTGTCTCGGAAAAGAAATTGGGCGCCAATATGATTCCGGTCACTTATAAAAATTTAGTCAAAGATGTTTCTTCCGGAGAAAGAATTTTATTGGATGACGGAAAAATTGAATTAGTGACTAAAAAAATCCAAAGTGAGGTGGTGGAGGCAGAAGTAAGGGTGGGGGGAGTACTTACTTCTAATAAAGGAATTAATTTGCCCGATTCCGTTATCTCTATTAATGCTTTGACAGAAAAAGATAAAGAAGATTTAAAATTTATTGTTAGAAAAGATGTTGATTTTGTGGCCTTGTCTTTTGTTAAAAATGCGCAAGATATTTTAGGCTTACGTTTTTTAATTAAAGATTTGGTGGGTGGAGAAGCCGGTAAAAAAAATAAGATTGAAATAAAAATTATTGCTAAAATTGAAAAACACGAAGCGATTAAAGAAATTGATGAAATAATTTACGCTGCTGATGCCATAATGGTAGCGAGAGGAGACTTGGGTTTGGAAATGCCGGCGGAAGAAGTACCACTACTTCAGAAAAAAATGATTAGTAAATGTTTGGAAGCGGCTAAGCCGGTAATTGTAGCCACACAAATGCTAGAATCTATGACACATAACCCCAGGCCTACCAGGGCGGAAGTTAGTGATGTCGCCAATGCGGTAATTGACCACACTGACGCGGTGATGCTATCGGCCGAAACGGCTAACGGTGAATATCCCGTGGAAGCGGTGCAAACAATGTCCAGAGTGATTATTAAAACCGAAGCTTCTATTTTTGACGATTTGCCTTACAGTCAATCTTTAATGGCGGATCAAAAAACAGATGTGGTAATGAGCGGTTTATCCAGACTCTTGGCGGAAAAAATAAAAGCCAAAGCTATTTTAGCCGCTTCTTTAACCGGTGAGACCGGTAGACAAATTTCCAGATTTAGACCGGAATTATTAATTTTTGTGGCTACGGATAATGAAAAAGTGCGCCGCCAGCTTAATTTATCGTGGGGTATTGTGCCTTTTATTTTACCTACCTGCAAAACAGTAGAGGAACTGATTGAAAGATCTTTGGTTTATTTGCGTAAAGAAAAATTTATTAAAAAAAGTGACAAGCTAATCATTATCGCTGGTGAACCTGTAGGCGCGGTCGGCGGTGTAAATTGGGTGGAAGTAAAACAGGTAAATTAAAATAAATATGTACATAAAATGGTTTAAAGAAATTTCTATTAAAGATATACCTTTAGTGGGTGGAAAAAATGCTTCATTGGGCGAGATGTACTCCAATTTAACTCAAAAAGGAATTAACATACCCAATGGCTTTGCGGTTACGGCTGAATCTTTTAGATATTTTTTAAAATATAATAAATTAGATGACAAGATTAAAGAAATTTTAAAAGATAAAAAAATAGCGGAAGATGTTAAAAAATTATCAGCCGCTGGCAAAAAAATACGAGAATTGATGCTATTGGCCAAGATGCCGCGGGATTTGGTAGCTGATATTTTAAAGGCCTATAAGGAGCTTGGTAAAAATGTAGATGTGGCTGTACGTTCTTCAGCCACAGCCGAGGACTTGCCTCAAGCATCCTTTGCCGGCCAACAGGAATCTTATTTAAATGTTTCCGGCGAAAAAGCTCTTCTGGAGGCAATTCAAAAATGTTATGCGTCTCTGTTTACTGATCGGGCAATTTCTTACCGCAATGAACAGGGCTTTGATCACGAGGTCGTGGCCTTATCAGCCGGCGTACAGAAAATGGTAAGATCAGACTTGGCTTGTTCCGGTGTAATGTTTACTTTAGATACGGAATCCGGATTTAGAGATGTAGTTTTAATCAATGGTTCTTGGGGCTTGGGAGAAAATATTGTTAAGGGCAGGGTTAACCCCGATCAGTTTATTGTTTTTAAAAAGACTTTGGAAGAGGGGTATAAATCAATTATCAGCCGTAATTTAGGTTCTAAGGAAATGAAATTGCTTTACGCCGGAACCAATCGCACTTTACAAAAAAAAGTGACAGCCAGGGAACAGCATTCTTTTGTTTTAAATGATGAAGAAATTTTACAACTGGCTAAGTGGGGGATGGAAATAGAAAGGTACTATGGCCGACCGCAAGACATTGAATGGGCTAAAGACGGACGAACAAAAAAATTGTTCATTGTACAGGCGCGTCCAGAAACAATTCACGCTCTTAAAAATACCAATGTAATAGAGGATTATCGTTTGGAGAAACGCGGAAAAATTTTGACGGAAGGATTAGCTGTTGGAGAAAAGATTGGTCAGGGCAAAGCACATATTATACAACTGCCCAAGGAATTAAAATATTTTAAAAAAGGCGAGGTTTTGGTCACTCGTATTACCGATCCGGACTGGGAACCAATTATGCGCATGGCCAGCGCCATCGTCACAGAACAAGGTGGCAAAACATCACACGCGGCCATAGTATCCAGAGAGCTTGGTGTGCCATGCGTAGTGGGGACCGGTAATGCGCGTAAGACTATTAAGAATGGCCTTAATGTCACAGTCTCTTGTGCCGAAGGTGAAAGAGGTTTTATTTATGAAGGACTTTTGTCTTTCAAAATAAAAAAAGAAGAAATAAAAGAAATGACCAGGCCGCAAACAAAAATCATGATGAATGTAGGTACGCCGGACGAGGCTTTTAAATTTTCTTTTTTGCCCAATGACGGAGTAGGGCTGGCGCGAGAGGAATTTATCTTCACTAATTTTATCAAGATTCATCCTGAAGCGTTAATAAATTATGACAAACAGCCGCGCGATGTTAAAGAAAAAATAAATCATTTAACGGTTGGCTACAAAGAGAAGAAACATTATTTAATTGATAAACTGGCCGAAGGTGTTGCTTTACTTGCCGCCGCTTTTTATCCCAAAGACGTTATTGTTAGATTTTCTGATTTTAAGACTAATGAATACGCCTCTTTAATTGGCGGTAAAGATTTTGAACCCAAAGAAGAAAATCCGATGATTGGTTGGCGCGGTGCTTCCAGATATTATGATAAGAATTTTGAAAACGCTTTTGGATTAGAATGCGCGGCTATGAAAAAAGCGCGTGAGGTGTGGGGTTTAAAAAATATTATAGTAATGATTCCCTTTTGTAGGACAGTGGAGGAAGGTAAAAAAGTTTTAGCTACGATGGAGAAGTTTGGTTTAAAAAGAGGAGAGAACGGTTTAAAAGTTTACATGATGGTAGAAATTCCCGCTAATATAATTTTGGCCGATCAATTTGCCAAAATATTTGATGGATTTTCCATTGGCTCCAATGATTTAACGCAGTTGACTTTGGGTGTGGATAGAGATTCTGCTTTGGTCAGTCATATCTATAATGAAAGAAATGAAGCTGTGACAACTTTAATAAAACAAGTTATTAAAGTTGCTAAAGAAAACAATGTGAAAATCGGTATCTGCGGACAAGCCCCCAGTGATTATCCGGAGTTTGCCGAGTTTTTAGTGAAAGCGGGAATAGACAGTATCTCTTTAAATCCCGATACGGTGGTAGCCACAACCAAAATAATTGTGGAAATGGAGAAGAAAATTGGAAAATAAACCGGCATCGGGATAGTTCCGGGCGCTTGACAGGAGGTTTATTTAGTAGTAAAATCAGAGCATGCCATTTAGGTATTTTAAAGGGTATTAAAATTAAAGGCTTCATTTAAAGTGGGCCGGTAGTTCAGTCCGGTTAGAATGCCTCCCTGTCACGGAGGAGATCGCGGGTCCGAATCCCGTCCGGCCCGCCAGTATAAAATAAAAACACGGACCAAAATCCGTGTTTTTGTATTTTAAAACCCCCGGAAATTAGTTTGGACAAAGGCTATCCATATAAAGGAGGGTCTATACGGGAGCTCTTATCCAAACGCATTTTAGGGGGTTTAAGATTTTTTATCCAACAATCGCTTTGAAGACTTCGGGATATTTTTTGGCTATTTCTGCCAAAACTTTTCTGTCTAAAATCACTTGGGATTTTTTAAGTTTACCCATTAATTTGCTGTAGGTAGTGCCACACAGACGGCAAGCGGCGTTGATTTTAATCTGCCAAAGAGCGCGAGCGGCTCTTTTTTTGTTGCGTCTGTCGCGATAAGCATTAACACCGGCTTTTAAAATAGCTGTTTTAGCCAATGTAATTTTGCTTTTTCTGCCCCAGCGATATCCTTTGGTCTGTTTAAGAATATTTTTTCTGTGTTTCAAATGTGACTTTCCTCTTTTAACTCTGCTCATAGTATTTTAGATCCTTCGTGTCGTTTTAGGATGACAATAAATTAAGAATTAGGTAAGGCAACATTAAAAGTTTTTTCAAAGGCTTTGGAAAAAGAAATATCGCGTCTTTTGTTGCGCGTAGTTTTTCCGGATTCGCGGGAATTAAAATGATCCTGTCCCGCTTTGCGTTTTAAAAATTTGCCTGTTTTGGTTTTAATAAACCTTTTGGCTGTTGCTTTGTGTGTTTTAAGTGTAGAGGCCATAATGATTATTCTTTCTTTTCCCCCGCAAGGATGGCGCTGATTCTGCCACCTTGGTTTTGTGGCAGTTGTTCCAGCTTAATATTGAATCCTTGTTTTAAAAAATTAATAAAATTATTGAGTAAAGTAAAAGCTATATCCATATGTTGTCTCTCGCGTCCGCGCAGTATGATTTCCACTTTTATTTTATTGCCGTCTTCTAAAAATTTTACAGCTTGATTTTGACGCATTTCCAAATCGTGTTGACCGATTCTGGGCGTTAACCTTATACCTTTTATTTCCACTTGCTTTAGGGCCTGTTTTTGTTTTTTTAGTTCTTTTTCTTTTTCGTATTTATATTGGCCCAAGTTTAAAAGTTTGGCTACCGGAGGTTCAGCCACAGGGTTAACTACCACTAAATCATAACCTCTTTCCTCGGAAATTTTTAAAGCTTCTTTAGTTGGCATGACATCTAAATAAACTCCTGTTTCATCAATGACGCGCAATTCCGGCACCCTAATAAATTCGTTAGCCTGAAAATTTATGGTAGGCTGTTGCTGTTGTCTTTTGTGATGATAACGTGAAATGCGCATTGTTTTAAAATTAGTTGGTGGAGGTGATGGGAGTTAAACCCATGTCCAAGAAGTTTCCTATAAACCTTTTACATTTATTAGTTTGTTTTAGTTTAATTTGAACGTTCTAAACAAACAAAATAGTCCAAATATGCTTCTAATGTTTTGCCAAACAAAGCCGAAGCGGGCAGTCTTGGCTAAGCTCAATTATATGACACCCCTTAAGTTTTATTGAGCATCAAACACGGGATGTGATTGCTTGCTATTAAGCGACAACCATAGCGAATGAAGGCATGCGGAAAGCATTAGCTACCGCGGTCTTCATTCTATTGTAGATGTTGGCATCTATAATTTGATTGCTTACAGGATTAACGAGGTTGTAAGCAGCCTCGAAATGTAGGTTTAAAAGGTACGCAACTTGTCGAAATCCGGCACCCCCAAATTGACGCTTAGGTTCTTTTTAAAATTCTCCTCGTTTCAGCTCTCTTTCTATATCCTTCTTTTTAATCTGTTCTTTTTTTTCAAATTTCTTTTTTCCTTTGCCTAAGCCGATTTCTAGCTTAATCCAGTGATGTTTAGTATATACCTTTAAGGGGACTATTGTCAAGCCTTGAGTGGTTTTAAGGCCAATTATTCGGTCAATCTCCTTTTTTTTAAGCAAAAGGCGGCGGCTTTGGGTAGGGTTATATCCCTTAATATCTCGACTTTTTTTATAAGCAGAGATATTGGCGTTAATTAAAAAAAGTTCGCTGTTTTTAATAGTGACATAAGACTCTTTTAGGCTAATTTGACCATCTCTAATAGATTTAACTTCGTCACCGGCAAGCTCTATTCCCGCCTCCCATTTTTCTAGGATATTATAGTCAAAAAAAGCTCGTTTGTTTTCCGCGTGCATATTCATAGATTAATTTTACTCTTGTTGACCTTATTTTTCAAGAAAGGTATAATGTAAGAGAAAATAACTTTTATTTTATGCAAAAACAATTTATTACCATCAGCACCTCTTCTTTTTTAAAAGCGGTTTTAATTTTAGTAATTATAGGTTTAGTTTATTTAATTTGGGATATTTTACTTTTATTTTTTGTGGCTTTGCTTTTGGCCGCCTTGATTATGCCCTTGGCCGATTGGGCCTCGGCTAAAAAAATACCCCGCGGGTTAACTGTTTTTTTGGTTTATTTGTTCGCTTTAAGTTTGGTGGTAGGGGTGGTGGCCTTGCTGGTTCCTCCAATTATTAATCAAATTACTCAAGTATTTGGTAACTTTGATCTTTATAAAGACAAAACCATTGGCTTTTTATCTTGGGCCAAGGATTTGGCCGTTCATTACAAAGTTTGGGATCCAGTTTCCAAAATCATTCCCAGCACTTTAGCCGACGGTGTGGGCACGGCGCAAAAAGTAGTGGGTACGGTTTTTGGGTTTCTTGGCGGTATTGGTTCTTTGGTTTTAGTTTTGGTAATGGCTTTTTATATTGTAGCCGAAGAAAATAGTTTTAAAAAATTAGTATGCTATTTTACTCCACCGGAATATCAGCCGTATTTTGGCAGTCTGTGGCATAGAATTAAAGAAAAGTTAGGTTATTGGTTAAGAGGTCAGTTGTTGCTAGATATTATTGTGGGCGCGACCAGTTATATTGGTCTTTTGATTATTGGCGTACCTTACGCGCTTCTTTTGGGGTTACTCGCTGGAATTTTTGAAACCGTTCCTTATGCCGGTCCAATTTTTTCCGCTGTTTTGGCCATTGCTTTAACCGCTCTGCAGACCGGTAGTTGGGCGCTGACACTTTTTGTCCTGGTTTTATTTGTGGCAATTCAACAGTTAGAGAATAATTTTTTAGTGCCTCAAATAATGAAACGAGCTATTGGATTAGATCCTATTATCAGCATCCTTTCTCTATTAATTGGTTATCGTTTACTGGGAGTAACTGGAGCAATTTTGGCCATTCCTTTAATGGCTGTTCTAAGCGTAGTTTGGAGTGAGATATTGGCTTGGCGTGGCAAGCAAGTAAAAAAATAGTAAAAGATTATGAATTTTAAATCGCTAATTGCCGTTTTGTTGGCTTTAATTTATTTTATTATTTTAGAATTAGCCAATTACTATGGAGCGGGCGTTCTTTGGTTGGGTCCTCTCAGTTTATTTTTTGGGGTATTCTGTTTATTTTTTTTACGCCGCTTTTTTTTAAAAGAGAAAGACGAGAATGAAAGTATTTTTTTTCTTTCACCTTTTTTATTTTTTTTGGGTGTAATTTTTATTTTTGTTTTTTTAGACAGATCTTTTTTTAGACAGATCTTAATTTTTTCTTCCGCCTGGCTTTTTTTTATTTATTTTTTTTACGCCATAAAATTTTTAATCAGCAAAGAAAGCTACGCGCGGGAAAATTTGCTAGTTTTGCGGGAGATTTTTCCCGCCCTGTCTTTTTTCTTTTTGACTAGTGGATTTTTTGGCTGGCTGGTTTTTTTAAACAAAATTTTTTGGGTATTTTTTCTTCTAGTCATTTTAATTTCTTTTTTAACCGCTCGAGAAATTTTCAACGCCGGTAAAATTAAAAAAATCGCCCCCAATTTACTAATCTCTTTATTAGCAGGTGAATTTTTTTGGAGCCTTTATTTTTTACCTATTGGTTTTTTGTCCCGCTCCTTCATCTTAACTGTCGTTTGGTTAGCTTTAATTAAATTATCCATTGAGTTTTTGCAAGAAAAAAAATCGGTTAAACGCATCGGCTTTATTTCTTTTTTTTCTTTATTTTTAATAATTTTAGCGCTTTTGATTTCACGTTGGATTTAATAAGTTGCCGACTAGTATCCTTTTATTTAATTTTAAAATATGCTCAATAAAAAAACAGAAGAAAAAAAGGTCGCTCCTCATTTACCCAAAGAAGTAAGACTAAAAGGTCAGGATGCAATAGTTAAAGAAAATTGGTTTTTACAGCTTTTTATTTTAGCGGTTGTTTTTGGTTTTGTCTCCGGCCTTGTCGGCGGTATGGTAGTTAATTCTCGTTTTTTTGATAATTGGCTGTGGGGACAAGATGGGTTGGGAAATCCCGCCACCACTTCCTCCAGAATCGAATCCGGCAATTTAAGTTATGAGAATTTAAAGAGGGAGTCCTTTTCCGCCGTTTTTGATTTTTATCCCGCTGCGGCTTTAAATAAAGACGGCTTTTTAGATCCTTCACTTAAGGTGGGCAGCGGCTTTTTCCTTACCTCAAATGGTTACGCCGCCGCTTCTAAAATAATTTTAGAAAAATTCAATCGCAAAGATTTAGTTGTTGTTGATCAGGATAAAAAAATTTATACTTTGGAAAAGGTAGCAGCTGATCCTGTTTCTGATTTGGCCATAGTTAAAGTTAATAGAGAAGGGGCCTCCACTCTTTCTTTCGCCGGCGAGGACGATGTTTATTCTGATTTGGATGTTTGGCTGCCTTTTTTAAATAGCGGTCTTTATCAAACAAAAGTTTTAGACGCCGATTATTGGATACCCCGTATTCATGCCGATTATTATTTAAATTCGGAAAAAATTTATCGTCTGGGTCTTCTTAAAAATTCGTTAGATAAAAAAAGTAGCGGTATTCCGGTAGTTAACTTGCGCGGACAGACGGTGGGTATGCTTTTAGGAATTGATGCCAGCTCTAATTTTAATTCTTTTGTTAAATCAGCGGTTATTTCTTCGGCTTTAAAACAGGTTTTGGAAAATGGAATCATCAGAAGAAATTATTTAGGCTTGCAATATCAGGAGGCTGGGGAGGTCACCGGAAATAAAAAAACTAATCGCAATGGTGTTATTTTAGTTAATAATCCTTTTACCGGGGCCGGTTTTGTTGATAAAAAAAGCCCTCTTTTTACCGTTGGGTTAAAAGCCGGTGACAATGTCTTAAATATAAATGACGAAGTTATTTCCTCGGTGCGTTCTTTACCGGAAATACTTTTAGATTATTCCCCGGGTAGCAAAGTAAAGATAAAATATTCTCGTGATGGGATAGAAAAAATAGAAGAAGTGATCCTGGGTCAAATTTCTTCCAAATAAAAATTAAAATTTTAATATGACCTATTCTGCTTTATTTTTGCACTATCGTTTAAAAATTTTTTGGGGTGCCGTTTTGGGCCTGGTAATTTTTTTGGCCGCCAGTTTTTTCTTTACTTGGCAATACAGCGCTACGGCTCGGCTTTTAATTATTCCTGGTTCTTCCCCGGGGGTTGATCCATACACTGCCATTAAATCCGCGGAAAGAATCAATGAAAATTTGTCTCAAGTGGTGCATACCTCTTCTTTTTACGATCGCGTAGTTAAAACAGCCCCGCAATTTAATTTTAATCCCACGGAATTTAACAATTTAAATGAAATCAAGCGTCGCACGGCTTGGGATAAAGCTGTAATTACCGAAGTTGTTTCCGGTACGGGTTTTTTAAACATCACGGTTTATAATGAAGATAAGAATCAAGCAGTGAGTTGGGCCAATGCTATTTCTTACGCTTTATCCACCCAGGGTTTTGAATACATCTCTGGTAATGTACAAATAAAAATTGTGGATGCACCCGTTTTTTCGCGTTTTGTCACTCGTCCCAATTTTTTGCTTTTAGGTTTTTTGGGGATAATTATTGGCGGATTGGTGGGGGCAATTTATGTTTTATTTAAGTATGAATAAATAATATAAAGTCATATGGATCCTATTTTAACTCAAAACATTGCTGCGGAATTAGGGTTGGAGGATATGCCTGTGAAAGAGCGCGATAGTATTTTATTAAAAATCGGCCAGATTATTTTTCAGAGGATAATGATGAGGGCGCTGGATGAAATGAATGAAGAGGTTAAGGAAAAATTTGATCAAGCGTTGGGGGAATCCAAAGGAAATCCTGAATCCATTTTAGATTTTTTGCGCGCCAATATTAAAAATTTTGATGAATTGGCGGGTGAGGAGATTGCCGGCTTTAAAAAAGAATCCATAGATTTGCTTAGAGCGGCTAAAAAGGGGCTATAGGTTTTTGATTGTTTTAAGGTGTTTCACGGGTTCCTAGAGTGGGTATTGACAAAAACTCAATTTTGTGCTAAAATAAGGAGTTTAAAATTATAAAAATATGGCTTTAAGGGGAGATGGCGAAAAGCCGGGACAATTACATACAGCCACAGAGACAAATGAAGAAGAGGCTTTAAAACAAATAATCAGAGAAACCTCTGACTATAAAGATTTTGTTAGAAGTTTTGAAGAATTAAAAAAAGCCAAAAAAAAAGGAATTAAAGAAGCAGATCCCTCTGATTGGCTAAGACTTTTAGCTGAAGCAATTAAAAAATGGCCGGAGGGTGATAAAAAAACTGTCGCGCAATTATTTATTATTGATCAAAAATCGGGATCTGGTGCCGGCGAAACAAAAAAAACAAAAGGAAGTAAAAAAGGAGTTGAGGATTTAAAAGCCATAGCGCGCCAAGAAGGCGAGACGGAATTTTCCAATGACGAGGCTAGGAATAAGCCGGGAAGAGAAAAAGCAAAAAAAACAAAAGGAATGTTAGGTGTGGCGGAAGTTTTAGAAGTAACAATTCCGGAAAAAACAATTGACGGTGTTCCTGCGGCGGAGAAAACAGAAAAAAAAGTTGAATCCGTAGTGTCTTTGCCGGTTTTTACAGAAGAGGCTTTAAAGCAAGATTTGGCCACGGAGCCGGAGGTTGTTCCTTCGGCAACAGAACCAACTGTGGAAGCAATTCATCATGTAATAGAAGAAGTGGCAGAAAGACAACAAGAAACAGGTCAAGTTTTTGATTTGGCTTTTTATCGCCAAGCCTTAAGAGAATGGTTTCCCAGTTTGGCTGTCCGCAAGGGTTTTGAAGAAAAAGACACTGGAAAAAAATATAGCAACATGGATGGCAATGCCTGTTTGTTTTTCTTTAGGCATATTTTAGGTTTTGAAGAGGGAACCGAGGAAGAAAAAAATTATGTTAATAAGGACGTGGTTTATGTGGCTCCGGGAAAATTTCAAGAAGGGGCTTTAAATTTGGATACTTCTCCCGGAGTACACGGAGGTTTGGCCGAGGCCGGTACGGGATTCATTGATCATCATGGTCCGGAGTCTGAAAGACAAACCAGCGCTTTTCAAATTTTATATGATCAGTTTAGAGAAGCGGGCGCTTTAGATAAATTATCCGCTCAAGAAAAACAAGCTCTGGAAAAATTATCCCAGTTTGTCACCTTTATTGATTCTTACACTTTGCCTACGGGTTTTAGATGGAAAGAGGCTTGGGAAAATAGTCCCAACAGTATTTTTGGTTTGTCTTTGGCCTATCAAAACAACATTCCCATTGCCGCTTTGTTTGAATTTTTTAAAACCCATCCTTTAGAGGATGCTTGGAGGGGTTTGGAAAAATTTACCGAACCCTATTTAGAAAAGTTTAAAGATTCCCGCGAGGGTTGGAAAAGAGAAAAAGACAAAACAGACAGATTTGTTAAAGAGATAACGGAAAGGCCCAATCCGTTAGGTTTTGTTGTAGAAACAAAAGCCCTGGGAAAAATTTTAGTGCAAATTCAAAAAGATTTTAAAGAAAAAAAATCCGCTTTGCAATTTTCCGCTTTAGCCAACGGATTGGACGGAATTTTGGTTTGGGAACCCGGTTCCGGAACTTTCTTTTTAGCCACGGGTCCTCAAAAAGAAGTGACGCCGGAATTAATGAATAAAATTGGCGAGGGGGTTTTGGTAAGAAAAAGTTTGGTTAAGAAGGGCGGCAAGGATAGAAAAAATACCCTCGGATCGCTTTTACAATCTTTAGGGGTTATGGAATTTACGGCCGATGTTAAAAAAATAGTTGAACAGACTGAAACAGCTACTGGCAATGTAGCTGGGGCGCCAGAAGTTGCCACTCCTCAAGCCTCACCCGAGTCAAAAGAGAAACAAGAAAGAGAAGAATTTAAGCAAGCTATTAGGATTCAACTTAAAGCTAATAACGGCCGCCTACCAGATAGTGTTTATAACTGGAACTTTGTTAAAAAATTAGTTGCTAACTGGTATGTTTTGGGCGATGCCATTTATGAATATTACACTCAGGATGTTCAATCAGAGATGATAACGCATAGAAATTTTAATGGAACCTATGATGAAATAGAGGGAAAATTATTTTTAGTTTTAGAAACTCATCCAGATAAAACTTTAGCTGATCCGGATTTATCTCGTTGGTTTGGTCTTCATATCAAACGCCCTCTTTCTGAAGCAGAAGCTGGAGTATCATCTGTGCCTGAATCTTCACCAACCGAAGCGGAAGCGGATGGAGAAACCTTTAGACCAGAAGAACCGCCAACTCAGGAAGAGGAAGAAGATGGGGAAGAAGATGGGGAAGAAGAATATCGTCCCGATTTGGAAAAATTAAGAAGTTGGAGTGAATCCAGCGAAAACACGGAAGACACCAGTGCCAGGCTGGATGAAAAACGAGCGGAATATGTTAGGATTTATCAAGATTATTTAAAAGCTAAAATAAATGTTGGCAGACTGGAAAAATTAAAAATTTTATTTAAATTGAACAAGAAAGAGGCAAAACCGTCTTTAAGCGAGGAAGAAAAAGGGGAATTGAAACAAAAATTAATAGATGTTCGAAACAGCTATCTTTCGGCCAAGCAGGATCATGCCAGGGCTTTGTTTCAAGAAAAGGCCAAAGAATTGGCAGAGTCGGGTTTATCACCGGAAGAAGTGACAGCCGAATTGAACAGATTCAGCCAAAAAGAATTATTTGAAAAATTAATTGTCGGTGAGGAATTGGCCTTGCAGGCGGCGCAATCGGCCGAATGGCCGCCTAAGGAAAAAGGTATCCTGCGCAAAGGGTTAGATTGGTATTTGCATCAACATTGGACAGTGAGGACTTTAATTAATGCCGGTATTTTAACCGGCGCTTTGTTTGCTTTTTCTTCCATTTCAGTTGGCGCCGCCGCCGGATATTTTGGCAAAAAAGTTTTAGTTAGCGGTACGGCCGCTTTTACCGGTTTAAGCGTGGGCAAGGGGGTGGATATGTTTCTTGGAAGAAGTACGCAAAAATTTGTTGAAAATGAATTAAAAAAAACAGTACAGCGAGCTTTGGAACACGGCGAGGCGGGATATGTTTATAATGTTTTTGAAAGAATGTGGATGAGACAAAACAGAGTGTATGAGCAAAAGAAATATAATGAAAAATTAAATAAGAGCGTGAAGATTTTTACTTCAGTTGCTACCTCTGTAGGCGTTGCTTTATTTTTGGGAGGTATGTTGTTTCCCAAGGCAGGCGCGGCGGCAGAACAAGCGGCTAGTGTTGGAAAAGGCGTTGGACATCCAACCGAAGCTACCGGAGACAAGGCGGGATTAGCAAAAGTCCAGACAACGGGTGCCAAAGAAGCGACTCTGCAAGGCAAGGGTGCTGTGGCAGAACAAGGAGCTGGTGCTGCAAAAAGTGCGGCAACTACAGCGGCAGAAACAGGTACGCCTTCAACTGGTCAGGGTGCAGAAGCTGAACCAACTGTGTCTTCTGGAGCACGAGCTGGAATTAATGAACCTCCGGGTGCGGGAGGGACACCTAAAGGAGCAGTAGAAACTTTAAGTGGTGAAGCGGCAAAACATCTAGAAAAAATTTCCACTTTGGGTGAAAAACAAGGAATGATTTCCCTTTTACGTCAACAATTGGAAGACAACCCCGCCAAGTTTGGTTTTGACGGAGATGTTAATGACGGCGCAACAGTGCATAGTTGGGCAGAACATCAATCCTCGCAAGCTGCTATTCAAAATAATTATTGGGATCCTCAAACAGGGGATCAGACTTGGTTTAGATGGGACGCTAATCATCCAATGCGTTTTGTTTTAGAAGGAGATGCCAAACATGGTTTTAAAGTGCAAGAGATTGGGACTGAGGGGCGTTCTTTTATTCATTATGGAGATGCGGGAACTCCACATCCAGCCCCTTTGCCCGAAGTACACCCGGCTCCAACTCCAGCCCCAACTCTAGTACACCCAATACTAGAAAGTGAACCAGCTTTAGCCCAGCCAGAAGTTCCAGTTGTTGAGGCACCTCTTTCGCCTGAACCAATTGTGACGGCACCAGAAGTACCAGTACCTCAAGATTTTTCCGACGTAGCTTTTTATCCCAAACCCGTGCAACCCTATGCTCAATACTTAACTGATGAAATAAAAGCGGCTCAAAAATTAGCTGCTAAATATGCCCAGGATTCGATTTTTGGTGATGCTACCAGTAGCGTTTTAAATAGATTGGCAGATGAAGCGATTGAATTTCAAGAGGCTATTGACAGAGGTGATTTTCAAGATTATCTTACTGCTCCTAAAATAAACGCCACAGAACATATTCGTGATTTGATAGAAGGGAGAGCGGGGGCGTCTTTGCCAGAAGCGGGAGCTGTTGAGGCTGAAGGACATCTCGAAGGAGCGGTTGTTTTTCTTGCTCCTCAAGAATTTTATATAGGAGAGGCTTTAATAAAATTAACATCTGATTTAACTGGGGTGCATTTGGCTTCTGAAATTCCAGCCTATTTAGAGCAAGCTTATGCCCAAGCCTCACAACTTGTTTCCAAAGGTTTTTTTGTTACTGATTATAAATTTGATGACCCCGAATTATTTTTTAGAGGTATTACTACTCCGAGTGTGCGTTTAGCTTTGACCCAAATGGATATATGGCAAAAAGCTTTGGAACAAGTACCAGAAGGATCGGCCTATGCCAAGGCTTTAAAAGAAGGCATTAGACAAAAAATGGAAAGTATTGTTAATCATTCCAGTGTCCATGATGTTAACAAAATTTTTAATTATAATTGGATTGATAAATTTTGGAAAAAGTAAATATGGCTACGTGCTAAAAGTGCGGAATGCTGGGGTGATAAAAAAATCCTTTCTTTAAGAAAGGATTTTTTTATCACCCCACCGCTTCTAATTTTGCTATTCTTTTATCTAAATCTTTTAACCTGCTACGCAAGAATAAAATATCTTCAGCATATACATCTAAGTCTTCTTTGGAAGATTTTTCCAGCCGCTCTAATTTTCTTTTTACTTCTTCCAAATCAATTTTAATGGAGTTGATTTCTGTATTTATGCTACTTATATTTTGAGATATGTCATTTATTTTATTTTCTATAACATCAAACCTTTTATCAATTGCTTCAAATTTTCTATCAACCGTTTCAAACCTTTTATCAATTGCTTCAAATCTTTTTTCAACGTCATCAAAACCGACCTTTACGGTTTCAGTTAATTCTGCGATAGCTTGCAGAAAAAATTCTTGGGTTAATGGTGTATTGTTAGAATTTTCCTCCATATTTTTAACTAAAAAATACCTTAAATTAGCTAAAAATTATTATAACATAGATATTATGTCTTGACAAATTTTGTAAAATGTGCTATACTTTCTTGTTAGAATGAAAGAGTAAAAACACAATTTAACTTAAATTAGCTTTAACGAGGGAGGGCGTTTTAGCTGATAATTGAGAGCCAAAGCGGTTCGATGAGATGTTCCTTTTGTCCTCCTCCTTCAATCGGATACATTTTATCGAACCACTTTGGCTTTTAAAGAGTCTTTCTCTAAAAGCTTTGCTCTTTACATTTTGCACTGTTTTTTCCGCGCTTTCTAAGTGGATTTGTTTTTTGATAATGATTTGATGCTACAGATTTTACTGATTGAAGTCACAAATATACGCAGTAACGAGGATTGAAGAATTGTTAAAGCGAGTTCACTTAGAAAGTGCGGAAAGTGTTTAAAAAAGTTTCTTAAAAGGCCAGTGTCCAACTTTTTTGTCCCGCGGGGACAGGAGGGAACGATGAAGAGCTACACCAACATCCAGTTCACGGATCTGGTGCTGGACATGACGGTGAAGGTCACCGTCAGCACCCTGGACGAAGCTCACCCCGTGCGGACCTGCGAAGGGCGCGTGGTGCGCCTGTGCCCGGACATGTTCGGCTTGGAGGTGATGGAGGAGGATTGCTCCTACATCATCGACAAGGACGACATCGTCTTGCTGGAGAAGGTGGAGGACAAGCCGCAGGGCTAGTCCAAGGTCAACCAGCAAGATGATTGGTGTTTAGGCACGGGTAAGACAAACATTTTTGCCCCGTAGGGGGCAAGGAGGCAAATCATGATGAGAGACGGAGTGGGGACGAAGTTCAGGTGGCGCTTGCGCAAAGGAGCGGAGAAGGTGGGGCGGTTGCTCTACCTGACCCCCGACAAGAGCGTCTTCTGGGTGGAAGTGGCGGGCGAGGGAGAGATTCCACTCCCCGCTGGCGACATTTTGGATCAGTCGCCCGAGTACAAGGGCGAAGTGGTGTGCGTTTTCGGGTGGGACGGCACCACCATGGGCGGGAAGGTACACGACATCACCCCTGGTGGTGACATCGTGTTCGCTCACCCGTCGGATCCTCGTGGTCCTGATGATCCCCTGATCACACGGGCCATCACCCCGGCCGCCGAGATCAAGAAGATCGTGGTGCCCCTTAAGGCCCGGGATAAAATCCTGGTGAAACATCCGGATGGGACGCAGGTGAAGGGTGAGGTCGTCGGCGACGACGGGCTCACCATCCGCCTGAAGAAGTCGGACGGGTCCGAGGAGGACGTGACGGTTCAGGAGGGTGACCTTTTGGCAGTCTCGTCCCCCATGCGGGAGCTGGAAACCGTCCAGATCCCGCTCGGCCAGATCGGTCGACAGGACCCCCCCCAGCTTCCCGAGGAGGAGGATCCCTGGGAGCTGATCGAGGGGCCCGAGGAGCGGACCGAAGGGTTGGTGCCGCCGCCGCGTCCGGAGCCCCAGCGACCCGTGCGTCGGCCCAAGTGGCAGCTGAGCGCCGATGAGAAGGATAGGATCATCAAGGGCTTTATCAGGAGCATGCTGGTGACCCTGACCGGTCTGGTCTTAATCATCCTGATCTGGTCCTTCCTGTCAAGCAAGAAGGACGAAGTCCAGCCCCAGCCGACGACCCCCACCTTCATGGTGGACAGGGTCGCCGCGGTGGAGCGTTGCGTCAAGACCAGCGAGGGCCGGCTGACGCAGGCGGACTGCGAGAAGGAGGTGGGCGAGCTGGTGAAGGCACGCAACTAGGGCGGCCACCGGCCACCGGCAACCGGCCACAAGAGTGCTACAACCGGGGGAGGGTGAGAGTTCCAAACGCTCGCTCTCCCCCCTCACCCTGGAGGAACCAAGCATGAAGAGGATGTTGATCCTGCTCCTGGTGCTCGGGCTGTGGACTACGCAGGTCCAGGCCCAGCAGTTGCCCTTCTCCGCCACGGACGTGGTGGGGGACACATCAGCGGCGGTGGGCATGTCCCGCCACGCCTTTGACATGAGCGATGGCGCCAACAAGAAGGTAGAGGATCTCAAAGGTCGGATCTCCGACCTGGAGAAGGTCAAGGCCGAACTGCAGAAGGCCAAGGAGGCCCTGGAGACGGCCAACTCCGGCAACCAGACCCTGATCCAGCGTATGGCCACGGTGGCCAGGCTGGAGAAGGAGTTGCCAGAGCTCAAGGAAGATTTGAAGCGCGCACTCCTGGTTTCGGAGGATAGGTTCGGGACGCAACTTGGCCAGATCGCCGACACCCTGGGGCGGAGCATCGACACGACCAACCAGGAAATCAAGGCGTTGAAGTTGCGGGTGGAAGGCCTGGTCACGCGCCTGAAGACGGTGGAGAATGAAGTTGACACGCTCAAGAGCGCCAACACCATCCTGGACAAGCGCCTCGGCACCGTGGAGGACAAGGCGGGGGTCAACCTGATCCCGCAGTTCTACTTCAGTTGGGTGCCCGCAGGCCTCGCCTGGCTGGTGGGAACCGAGTTGTTCCTGCCAACCAAGACTGACTGGATGATCGCGCTCCATGGCAACGTGGGCGGGGTCATGACGGGGAGCCAACCGCTTCTCGGTTCGGTCGGCGTGGGTGCTCTCAAGCACAGAGGCGAGCGGTGGCAGTGGGGCTTCGGTATGGATACTACCTTTACGGACACCAGCCTGCCGGGGGTGATCAGCCTAATGCCCACGGTGGGCGGCCTGGCCAAGTACAAGGTGTGGCGGGTGGAGCTCATCGGTTCCCTGGGCTTGGGCGTTAACTTCGGGCAGGATAAGACCGGCTTCGGCTGGAACTTGGCGCTCGGAGTCGGTCTGCCCTTGTTCTAGGGCCGGTGAGCATCATCCCTAGAGTAGCTAGGATGATGTAACAACCAACAGTGCATAACCGGTGTTCAGTAGTTTGGCTAACCCCGAATTACTGAACACCTTCTTTCAGTCATCATCTTCTAAAAGGTGGTGAGCGAAGGAAGAAATTCTAGCCCCACAAGGTGTGGGGATCGGCAAAGGGTCTTTGTCAATTCATTGATGCGCGAAAGCGCGAAGGAGGGTGTTATGGGCAAGCTGACGCTGGTGCTGGTGCTGACGGTGGTCATGGCCTGCGGCTACGAGCAGAAGGTCGGGTCGGACCCCGACACCACGGGCTGCGTGGCCCAGTGCGCGGGCAAGACCTGCGGCGACGACGGCTGCGGCGGCGAGTGCGGCGTGTGCCAGAACGACCAGTTCTGCCAGAAGGGCAACTGCCAGTTCCTGCCCGAGTCCAACCCCGAGGTCACCGAGACCACGACGGAAGTCGCGGCGGAGGTGGAGCCGGAAACCACGGCCGAGGAGGAGGCCGTGCCGGAGACGACGGAATGCGTGACGGACCGGGACTGCGACGACCACAACCCCTGTACCCTGGACAAGTGCGTCCTGGGCGTGTGCGACCACACGGCCATCGACTGCACGGAAGCACAGCCGGAAGTCCAGCCCGAGGTCAC
>MFQT01000010.1:47794-62874 GCA_001783145.1 Candidatus Magasanikbacteria bacterium RIFOXYB2_FULL_38_10 | reverse complement strand
AAAAATCTGGCCAATTTTAGACGAATTAATAATATTTTGGATAGCTTTTTCAATGTCACTTCTGCCTTGTGGTATTTCAAATTCACCTTTCTTTATCTGATTAATTTTACCTTTAAAAATCGGTGTGTTATTTTCTTGAGAAAACTCACCATCAGCAATAACCGAGGATTCCAATTTAATTTTAAATGGTGACTCAGCATCAACAAAGGTTTTTTCTATAACAACATCACTTTTTTCATCTTCTTTAGCCTGAGTGTCAAACTCGGGACTTTCCTCATTAAGAACGTCACCTTTGTATCCAGCTCTAAACACAGCTGCAGTTATTTGCTCGCTATTAACATTTGATTCTGTTATAACGTCTCCCGTACCTGTTTGAAAATTAATTTTAGCTGATTTAATACCAGGAACATCCAATAGTTCCATTTCAATGATCTTTTCACAAGATCCACAGTGCATTCCCTCAATATGCAGTTTTACTGTTTTTTCCATATATTATTTAGTTAATAATTGATCGATAACTGATTTAAAAGATTCATACGGCACAGCTCCAGAAATCAATTGTCCATTAACAAAGGTCGCTGGAGTGCCATTTACACCTCTATTTTGCCCATCTGCTTCGTCTGCTTGTACCTTACTGGCATATTTACCAGTATCCAGACAATCATTAAATTTACTGGTATTTAAATTTAAGTCTTTTGCCCATTGTTTGAAATTTGTAATACTAAAACCATTTTGTTGATTGTCAAACAAGGTGTCATGATATTCCCAGAATTTACCCTGTTCACTGGCACACTCGGCTGCCTCAGCTGCTTTTTGAGCATTAGGATGGAAACTTAAAGGAAAATATTTATAAACCAAACGGACTTGATTTGGATAATCGTTTAATAATTGTTTAAAAGTTGGGTAAATTTTTCCACAATAAGGACATTCAAAGTCAGAATATTCTACCAAAGTAATTGGAGCATTAAAATTACCGCGCACATTATCATTTTTTGTTATTTTGAATTCTTGCACTGGACCAGATGGCTGAACCGGCGCCGATGGCGCTTGTTGACGTGGTTGTGGATTATTCACAGCTACCTGATTATTATTTGCACTTACAGTACCCTTTTGTGAGGCAGAAGCTGAAGAACCAAAAAGTAAATACCCAAATACGATATTTATAAACAAAGAAACAATAGAAAAACCAACCAGCAACCCCCACACAAAAAATGTTTTAGAAGGATTTTCTTGTTCAGCCAAATTAGTTAAATTCAAATTAGGAACAGGATGCACTGTAGTTGTTTTTGATTTATCCGGTACTTCCATTGTTTTATTATCCAATAATTCTTCTACCCTAAAATCGCCACTTAATTTAATAATATCCACTACTTGTTGCTTGTTGATTTTATTTTCTTCAACATCCAACTTAATATCGATATAATTTTTTAATTGCGCAATTTTGATATTTTTTATACCATCCTGCGATTTTAAATTTTCTTCTACTATTTTTAAGTCGTCGGAGTTATCTACTCCAAAAACTTTGAAATTTAGTTTAGGGTGCATAATTATTAAATTAAAGATATCTTTTTATCGACTTTTTCTAATGTTTCTTTTATTTCAGCCATACTTATATCAGTCTCGGATTCCAAAGTAGTTAGACCATCATTATTAATTTCTATTTTTTTGACACCTGGCAAGCTTCCCAAAGCTGATTTACTTAATTTAATACAAGCCTCACAAGTTATATTAGTTATTTTAAAATTTATTAGCATAAAATATTTTGTTAAAATTAATTAGTTACAGTGATTACACCGCGTGGAACACCCATAGCACAGGTTATATCATAATCTCCGGTTTTATCTGGTGTAAAAGTCATTATAATTTTACTACCACCTTGCAGGTACTCGGCCTGATTATAAAGCCCTGGAACCATAATTGTACTCATACAACCTTGACCACTTTCTTTAACATCTACTTCAAATCTAACTGGAATTCCTTTTTTAACTGTAAACCTATTAGGGACTATATCGTTAGATAATGTATATTGTGTTTTAATTACTTGCTCATTAGTATTAACGGCGGCATTTGTGGCTGTTGTATCTATTGGTTTTTTAACGCCCCCTCCACAACCACCACATCCACCTCCACCGCCACCACCACATCCACCTCCACTTGGCGGCAGAGCTGCCACTTGGGCAGTGCCTGCCGAATTTTTAAGAGCAGTATTTCCAGCTTCAACAACAGTAAATTTTCCTCTATACATTCCCATTGAACAGGAGAAAGGAATTTCTCCGGTCTCAGTCGGCACGAACTCAATAACGTTTTCTCCTTTTTCTAAAGATTTATCAATTCCATATTTAGGCATTACTATAGATGAGGCACAAGTAAAGGCATTCGTAGATGTAATAATCCATTTTACTTTCTTTCCTTTTTCAACAGTAAACTGGTTAGGTGAATAACCAGAGCCACTTTGTGTCATTCTAACTTCTTGTACACCATTTGATTCAGTTACTGAATTAGGGGTACCAGCTGCTTTAGCTTGAAACACAATTTGACCGCCGTTTGCAATGTTAAACCAACCCAACATAATAACGGCCAAACCAGTAGCCGCAAAAAACACTTTGGCCTTTTTACCTTTAAACATCGAAGCCAAACCACCAATTCCTAAAAGTCCAGGGGCAGTACCTAAAGCAAATAATCCCATCACTAGAAATCCTTGAAAAAAGCTACCTGTCGAAACGGCATACAACTGCATAGCCTGTGTAAAACCACAAGGTAAAAAGAAAGTTAGCGCCCCCGTTATAAGGGAATTTTTGTGACTATATTCTTTCTGTTCTTTGTTTAATCCAAAAAAATTAGCAATACCTTTTGGCAAGGAAAACGATTTGTCTTTAAGCGCAGGAAATATTTCAATTAGTTTTAAACCCAAAAACATCATTACACCGCCAACAATTATAGTCATCACACCAAGAGTTCCGGCTGAGGGTCTAACTACTGATCCTAATAAACCAATAACTCCACCCAAAAAACCAAATCCTAAAATTCTACCCAAATTGAAATAAAGATGGGGTATAAATTTTTGTTTTGCAGAAATTTCTGGATGAAGTTCGGCGTGTCGTGCAGATAAACTCAAAACCAGTCCACCAACTAGTGCCATACAAGTGGAAATCCCTGCTACCAAACCAACAACCAAAACAACCAACAAACTAGTGCTTTGGGTGTTAACCCCCAAAGTGAATAATCCCAACGCTTTGGCGATTATATATAACACCAGCAAAATACTGCCACCCTTTAACAAATTTATGTAATCATTTTTATCTTTTGATAACCAAGAAGATTTATCTTTACGGCCTATATCGTATCCGGCATCTTTTATTGTTTGTCTAATGGCTTCACTGGCGGGAATATCTGTTTCACAAAATAAACTGGCAATGCCAGTTTTGTGACTAACGTCTACTTTATTAACACCAGGAATTTTTTTTAAGCCATTTTCAATTAAGATTTCACACGAACGGCAATGCATTCCTTTTATTGGTACTGTAATTTTTTTCATAAATTAATTAGTGGTTATTTTAAAATTTTGGATTAAATTTTTAATAAATTTTATTCTTTCATCACCTTTTTTTAAATCGAGCTTGTCTGCCAAACAGGAATCAAGATGATCTTCAAAAATGTATTCCTTGGTTTTTTTTAGCATCCCTATGGCGGCATTTATTTGCTGTACTATTTCTTCGCAGGCTCTCTCTTTTTCAATCATTTTATCAATGTTGTTAATTTGCCCGTATAATTTTTTTAGGTTTAGTTTGGCTTTCTTTGTGTTTGGTTTAAACATAGAAGAGAATTTGTGGGTAAATTAAAATACCTACTACATAGTGTAGTAGGTATTATCTATTCTGTCAAACTTTACTTATCCACAGGTGAATAATTCACCTCGCAGGAAGGCTTATTTGTACTATTTATATTTCCACACACAGACTCTGAAGTAAGATTGCAAGATGAGTTATTGCCCGTAGAATAGGCACAATTCCCCGTATTATGCATATCGAAAGCTTTTGTGCTATCCGCAAGGAATATGAATGTTGCCAAAACGGTCAACATAACTGCAGAAATACCAAAGACGAAACCCCTACCCCAAACTTTAAACTGTGGAAGATAACTATCGTCAGCCAATTTATTTACCCTCTCTTCAATTGTGGAAGTAAAAAAGGATGTAGCCAATCCAGTACGAATAGTATTTTGCTCTTCTGCTTGTGTGATTTTAAATATGGCTCTGGCTAATTTAGGTCTGTCAGTAAAATTGTTGGTCGCTTGTTCATCGGCCGCCAATTCTGAAAAGGTTAAATACTTATTGATAATTGTTTTTAACCCCGGCAAGAAAAAAAATATATTTTGAAAAAATTTAATTATAAATAATTTTAAAGGATCATTGGATAATCTATGCTGATTTTCATGAAGTAACACGGCCTGAAGCTCATCATTCTTTAAAATTTTAATTAAACCGCTTGAGATGCAAATCCTCGGTCTAATTAAACCATAGCAGAAAACTACTGGGGTATTTTCTTTAATCTCGGTAACTACATTCTTTCTAAGCCCTAAGTTATTAAGAGTTCGCTTTAATTTTGATGACAAATCAACTTTTGCTGATGTTAAATTCTTTTGGTAGAATCTTCTCGTTTGTACAAGTAAAGCAACAAACTTATAAACCAAAAATACAATAAACGCCAAAATTAACACACTTAAAGCAACTATGGCTGCAGTTATAAAGGGGTGCATGGCAGCTAATTGGGTCATTTGGGTACAGCCACAGGCTACCTCTAACTTATGAATAAAAACCGCAGCCAATGTTTTTATTCTCTGAGCAATTTTGAAAAACAAAAAGAATACTAAAGTAGCAAAACCAACAAAGATTAAAGTTAATTGTCCAAATGATCTGCGAGATCTTTGAGCAAAAGTTTTTTCCATACTATTTTAAGAGTTCTCTCAATTTGTTTTTCCAAGCTTCTGATTGATTGGTGTTTGATGTTTCTATAATATCCACAAATTGGGCTACTGCTACGTCGCCATACTCTTTTAAAAAGTTTTTAATTATTTTTTCCGAAGCATTAGCTAGAAAAGATTTTTTGTCTTTTGCCGGGACATAGACAAATGCGCCACTCTTGTCCATTTTTCTTTTAAGTACCCCTTTATCATGAAGTCGAGACATTACTGTCATAACCGTTGTATAGGCGATTTTTCTCTTTTTTTCTAACTGCGACAAAACAAACCTAACCGAAGTTTGATCATTTTCCCAAACTATTTCCATTATTTCTGATTCGAGTTCGCCTAAAACTTTTATATTTTCATTAGTCATATATTTACCTACTACATGCCATAGTATACAGGGTATTAAAAAATTTGGCAAGAGGACTTTGCCAAATTTTAATAAATTAGCTTTGTTTAGCCAAAAATAGACTACTTTTTAAGTAAATACTTAACAAATACTGCTATACCGCCAACAAAAAATACCAGCACTAAAATATATAAAATTATTCCAGTAACGTTCTGTCCACCCATCATGCTCCATCCGTTCCAAGACGCCCCCATCATACCTATGCCATAATTATACACGCCTGGTTGGCTTAATATATTTGAGTACCCTCCATTCATCATACCCATCATTGGCAAAAAAGAATATCCTTGTGACGGAAAACTTGCCGATGTGTCACAGCCAGATAAACGTTTGCCTAAAGCTATATGCATTAAACGATTATTATCCTTTCCAATTCTTTGTTCCATTAATGCGTCCATAGTACTATGAGAACTACCCATCATCTGGCCCATAAAATAGTCGCCTAAAACTTCAAATTCGTCATCAGACAAATTATTGCACGCTGTGGTCTTTGATTGTAGTTTATCAAAGATCTCTTTCCCTTTTGCTTCTTCCTGAAGTATTTCAGGATTCTGAACACTGTTTCCCATCATTTGGGCGCTGGCTAATAGCGGGTGAGCAACAGAGAAAGCCAATATAATTCCAAAGATTATAAATATTTTTTTCATATTGATATTTATTAAAAATAGACCACTATATTTAGTATATAGTAGTCTATAGAGGTTTACAAGAGAGTAGATTTCTTATTTCTTCACTACATTGAATAAATAAGCAAACAACCAAACGCCGAGAAAAGTTACGATATTCCAAATAATCAAACCGGATATAAAATATCCAATACCTAAGTAGTTGGAAGTCATATTTACATCGGCGTGCAAGGAATATTTCATGAATAAATTCCTAATAGGGGGATAAATTGCCACACCAATGTAGCAAACAATATAAACAATACTCACCCACAAAGCTGCAACTTTTAATAAATGTTTTGTGTTAATCATAAGTTGTAAATTAACCTAACAAATTAATTCGACCTTTATTTACTATTTTTTAACTTTGAGTGTTTTCGCATTAATGGCTACGATAATAGTGCTAAGAGACATAAATACGGCGCCTAATGCGGGAGAAAGCAGTATACCAGAACCATATAACACACCAGCAGCAAGTGGAATGGCAACAACATTATAACCCGTCGCCCAAATTAAATTTTGAATCATTTTATTGTAGGTGGCTTTACCAAATAAAATAAGCGAGGCAATATCCTTTGGGTTGCTATTTACTAAAATAATATCCGCCGTTTCAGCCGCAATATCTGTTCCAGACCCAATAGCAATCCCCACATCTGCCTGTGCCAAAGCTGGAGCATCATTAATACCATCACCAACCATGGCTACATATTCTCCCTTTCCTTGTAATTCCTTAATTTTATCCTGTTTTTGATCAGGTAAAACTTCGGCGAAGTAGCCATCAAGTCCTAGCTCTTCTGAAACTTCCTTGGCTACCAATGAATTATCACCTGTGAGCATCCAAACCTTAATACCTTCTTTTTTTAACAAGTTAATGGCACCCCGTGATTCCGGTCTAATAACGTCTGATAAAGCAAAACCACACACCAATTTATTTTCGTTTTTATCAATTAAATAAATAATTGTTGCTGATGTCTGTCTTAATTCTGAAGGAACTGTTAAAGTTAATTCTTCCAGATAACCTGGACTAGCCAAAATATATAATTTTTCTTGAATTATTCCTTCAATACCTTTTCCTTTTATAGCTCGAAAGTTTTTGACATCAAAAAATTTAATTTTTAAATTTTCTGCTTCCTTGACAACGGCTCTGGCAATCGGATGTTCAGAATTTTTTTCCAAAGAAGCTGCTACTCCCAGTGCTTTATCTTGACTGTAATTAGTATCAAAATTATAAATTTTGGTAAGTGTGAAAGTTCCTTCTGTTAAAGTCCCTGTTTTATCAAATACAATTGTGGAAATCCGGCGACTATTTTCAAATGCCGTTCTGTTTCTTATTAATAGTCCGTTTTGGGCGGATAACGCTGTAGAAATGGCCACCACTAAAGGAACAGCCAGACCTAATGCGTGTGGACAGGCAATTATAAGCACAGTTGCCGCCCGTTCAATTGCAAAGGCTATATCTTTGCCTAACAAGAGCCAAATTACAAATGTTACTACCCCGATTGTCACAGCAATAATTGTAAGCCACAAAGCAGCTTTATCAGCTAACATCTGCGTTTTAGATTTTGAAGCTTGGGCCGATTTGACTAGATTTATAACCTTAGAAAGATAGGTGTCTTCTCCAACTACTTCAATTTTAATTTGTAGAGAACCTTCTTCATTTATAGAGCCACCGATGACTTTACTGCCTTTCGTTTTTGAAACTGGTTTTGATTCTCCGGTAAGCATGGATTCATTTACAAAGCTATCACCTTGTACAACCACTCCATCTGACGGAATTTTTTCACCTGGTTTTATAAGAATTATGTCTCCAGTTTTTAATTCACTGGTGTTAACATCAACAATTTCCTTATCTTTTATTACATGGGCTTTATCTGGTATAAGCTGAGATAATTTTTCCAAAGCACGGGATGCACCCATAACCGAGCGCATTTCTAGCCAGTGACCAAGAAGCATAATGTCAATCAATGTGGCTAATTCCCAAAAAAACACTTCACCCTGCAAACCAAAAGTTACTGCGGAACTATAAAAATAGGCTACAGCAATGGCCAGAGAAATTAAGGTCATCATTCCTGGCATTTTATTTTTCAATTCTTTTATTGAACCTTGTAAAAAAGGAAGACCACCATAAAAAAATACTACTGAAGAAAAAACCCAAAGAACAATCAAATCACCAATAAACCTAAATGAAAAACCTAAAAAATTTTGTACTAGTGGAGATAAAAATAAAACAGGAAGTGTTAGAATGAGGGAAATGTAAAACTTTCTTTTAAACATCTCTACTGAATGCCCTTCGTGTTTGGAATATCCTTTGTTTTGAGAATGTTCCATTTTTGAGCGTTCCATTTTCGAGTGGTCTTCAGGTGTAGACATATTGTGGTGATCGTGGTTCATAAGATGATTATTAAATTTTAACCATACAACTATTTTAATTTTAGCATATTAAAGGCATTTTGTTAATCAAAAATAAAATACTCCTATATATACCAGTAAAATGAAAAAGGGATTGATTTTCTGAGATGCTGAGCAACATAAACTCTTGTTTCATATCTAAAAAAAGTGTATAATTAAACTTGCAACTTGTTATAAATAATCAAATGGGGCATTTTCTAAAAAAACTAAGCCTTACATTTTTAGCATTAGTGACTATTGCTGTTTTGTTTTCTATAAATACTTGCGTTCCAGATGGCTGTATTTTTAGCTTACAGCAAAACCAAGTTTGCCAAGACGGCAGTTGTATTAATGAAGATGTTGGGTCTCACCTCCAAGAGAGGTCGACGTTCTTTACTGCAATAACAAACAAAGTTATTCTTCTTGGGCTTTTAATATTTTTTGGTATTTTGCTTTGGCTAAAATCTAGTAAAAAAATATTATCACCACAATTTATAGAAAAGATTAAATTGATACCAAAGCATTTTTCTTTTGGCTACAATTTCTTTCCATTTTTATTTTCTCAAGGCATTCTAAATACCAAGGCTTTTTAAGATATATTCATAGCTACCTATTGTAATGGTAGTATTTTTATTTAATTAAAATAAATAAAATTATGAATATAACAAAATTGTTAACTAAGTCGATACTGACAGGCGTAATTGCCGGAATAGTTATTAGCAGTCTTATAGGGGCAGGAGCATATTTCTACATTTCTAAATCAGCATGGGCACCCATACAAGAGGTTGAGGCGAAGTCTACCGAGTTTGTGAACACAGAGCTGTTGCAAGGGCAAGGATCAGCAACTGTTAAAGTGACTGGTAAAGAGGGTGATTTGTATAAGTTAGAAGTCAATTATAATGGCCAAAAAATTGATTCTTTTGTGTCTAAAGACGGAAAAAGATTCTTTCCTCAATCTTTTGAGATACTGAAGGTTACTACTGCCAATAAAAGTGACAATCAGCCAGAGGCTCAACCAGCAACTGATAATATCAGCCAAAAGACCGATAAACCAACAGTGGAATTGTTTGTTATGAGTCACTGCCCTTATGGGGTGCAAATGGAAAAAGGAATTTTACCAGTAGTTAAAACACTGGGAGATAAGATTGATTTCAAGATTAAATTTGTGGATTATGCCATGCATGGTGAAAAAGAATTAAAAGAGCAATTAAGCCAATATTGTATTCAAAAAGAACAGTCGACTAAATTATTGGCTTACCTGGATGTTTTTCTTAAAGAGGGAGATTCTGAAACAAGTCTAAGCCAGGCAGGTGTTGATAAAAACAAACTCCAAGGGTGTATCCAAAAAACAGATAAGGAATTTAAAGTGTTAGATAATTTTAATAATAAAGTTGGATTCAAAGGAAATTATGCTGGTTTTGAAATTTTCAAAACAGAAAATGAAAAATATGGTGTGCAGGGATCGCCTACGTTGGTTATCAATGGAACTCAAAGTCAGAGCGGAAGAGACAGTAATAGTTTGTTAAAATCAATTTGTTCTTCATTTACCAACCAACCAAAAGAATGTTCAACAGTGTTATCGAGCGAAGCCCCATCTCCAGGCTTCGGAGGAGGCACTGCCCCAGCTGGCGGTGCTGCCGCACCTGCTTGTGCTACTAATTAGCTTTAGTCAATCGGGGACATTTTAGGTATGCCCCCGATTGACTACCAAATATGTTAAACTACGAAAAAATAAAAAACGATTTCCCTTTGCTAAGTAAACAGATCAAAGGCAAGCCAATTGTTTATTTTGACAGTGCCTGCATGAGTCTAAAACCGAAGCAAGTTGTCGAAGTCATGAACGAATATTATTTTGAATACCCAGCCTGTGCCGGCAGAAGTTCTCACAGGCTTGGAGAAACGGCAACCAAGAAAGTGAAAGAAGCCAGACAGATAATTGCAAGATTTATAAATGCCGATGAACGGGAAATTATTTTTATTAGAAATACCACTGAGGGAATTAATTTGTTGGCCAATTCGTTCGAGCTTAAAAAAGGAGACGTGGTTTTGACTACCAACAAAGAACATAATTCTAATCTTATCCCTTGGCAGATTTTGGTCAAGAAGAAAGGCATTCATCATGAAATGGTAGGTTCCAACGATGATGGCACATTCAATCTCGAAAAATACAGAGAACTAGTTAAAGGTGCAAAACTGGTATCAATGGTTCATACCTCAAACTTAGATGGAACGACTACCCCAGCTGAAGAGATAATAAAAATTGCCCATGAAAATGGTGCTTTGGTATTTTTAGATGTGGCACAAAGCATTCCGCATAGAAAAATTGATGTAAAATATTTGGATGTTGATTTTCTTGCATTTTCCGGACATAAAATGTTAGGGCCGACCGGCACTGGTGTATTTTACGGAAAATACAGCTTATTGGAAAAGCTAGAGCCGTTCATGGTTGGTGGTAATACAGTTGAATATTCGACGTATAGCGACCATAAAATGCTCAATGCCCCGGAAAAATTTGAGGCCGGATTGCAGGATTACGCCGGAATTATTGGACTAGGTGAAGCGGTAAAATATTTGGAAAATGTGGGTTTTGAAAACATAGAAAAACAAGAACTATTACTTAACCGCTATATAACCGAGGAAATAACTAAATTACCAAGAATCAAAATCATTGGCTCTGCTGAACCTGCTTTAAGATCTGGTATAGTTAATTTTTATGTTGAAGGCGTTGATATGCACCAAATTGCTGTAATGATGGATGAAATGTCCAATGTCATGATTAGAGCCGGACAACACTGTGTTCATTCTTGGTTCAATGACAGAAAAATAAAAAACTCCGCCCGAGTGTCATTATATTTTTACAATACCATTGAGGAAGCAGAAAAATTTGTAGACAGCCTAAATAAAATTATGAAGATTATATGATTTGTATCATAGCCTTAATTGTATTTTCCATACTAGGTATTTTCAGTGCCACTCACCGAGCCTTAGCCAAAGAAGCGTTGGATTGCGTTTTTAGACGAGTAACGCTTCGACCTTGCAATACTGGATTCAAAGAAAAAATAAAGGGTAAAATTTTAGTCGCTTTGTTAAACCGATCAGCATTCTTGGCTCGCATAACGAACAAGCATTTTGAATTACTTTCCTGGGTATTTTTTATCTTGATGATTGGTAGTACTTTTTATGTTGTTCGAGGCGGTTATAATTATTACCTGTATGGTAGTTGCAACGGCCTAAACCAAAGCGGATTTTGTGCCTTTGACCCCAAGGGAGAAAACAACAAAGTAACTGAAATCAATACTCAATGCGGGGCAGTGGAAAAAACAGAAGAAAACGTTACATTAAACGGTGTTGATTTATCTTCCTTTCCTACAAAAAATTTGGGCTCTAAAGACACTGTGGTATTGATTGGATGTTATGAGTGCGACTATACTAGAAAAGCTTACCCTGATATCCAAAAATTAATCAGTAGCAAAAAAACCAATTACATTTTTGCCCACTATCCGGCAAAAGAAAATACCAACTTCTTATCTGAAGTCGGCTATTGCGTGTATAAAGAATACGGGGAAAGATTTTGGCAATTTAATGATTATTTATTTACAGTCGATAAAACAGATATTTACAAAAACTCATTTATTGATGAAGCGTTAAAAAAATTTAACTTTGATGCTGATAAAATAAATGCCTGTGTAAGTAACCCTGAAACAAAAAAAGTGGTGACCGATCAGCTCGCAGAATTAAAAAAAACTCATCTCTATGGAACACCGACTGTATTTATTAACGGGAAAGCATTTGTCGGACCAAAACCATATCGGGTGTATAAGACTAAAATAAACAAATTTATCATTTTTTAGAATATGCATGATCACGCTCATACAAGAGAGAAAAATATTATTATAGCCGCTTTCTTAAATATAGGTTTTACTGTAATTGAAGTTATAGGCGGATTATGGACAAACAGCTTAGCGATTCTTTCTGACGCAATTCATGATTTGGGGGACAGTATAGTTCTTATATTTTCCTTGATACTAGAAAAGAAATCAAACGCACCGGCGGACAAGAAACGCACATTTGGCTACCGCCGTCTTTCTTTGATTTCGGCATTGCTGGCGGGGGTCATTTTGGTTGCCGGCTCACTTTTCATCTTGGCCAGAACAGTTCCTAGAATATTAAACCCCGAACATGTGAATGCCACAGGTATGATTGGATTGGCGGTTGTGGGGCTTATATTTAACAGCATTGGATTCCTTCGGTTAAAAAAAGGCATGAGTATGAATGAGAAAGTCCTCTCATGGCACCTTTTGGAAGATGTGTTAGGTTGGGGTGTTATTTTAATTGGGGCTGTTATCATTAAATTTTGGGACAACCATATTATTGATCCGTTAATGACTATTGGCTTTACTGTCTTCACTTTATGGGGTGTTAGTAAAAACATTAAAGAAACTTTTAATATTTTTCTACAAGGAGTTCCAGCTCATATTGATCTGGAAAAAATTAAACAGGACATACTTTCTTTAAATGGAATTAGAGGTGTTCACGACATCCATGTTTGGTCAATGGAGGGCGAAACTAATATTTTTACAGGGCATATCATTGCAACCAATAACCTACTGAAACTACCAGAGCAAACCAAAAAACAAATTAGGAATATATTGATTTTAAATCATATTGAGCATGCAACTATTGAACTTGAAGATGAACAAAAATGTTCGGACGTAGAGTGTAAAATATAATATAAATTATTTAATTAAAGATATGGATAATATTAAAAAAATAGAATTATACAGAAAAGGGATCCTGCTAGAGTACTTTACTGTCGCCTACAATGTTTTTGAAGGGTTAATTTCAATCGGAGCGGGTCTTGTTGCTGGAAGTGTGGCTCTGGTCGGGTTTGGTCTAGACAGCTTTATTGAATCTATCTCAGGCGGAGTCCTTATCTGGCGACTAAAAAACCATTCAAACGACTCAGAACGTGAAGAAAAAATTGAACAACGGGCAATAAAATATGTGGCTTACTCATTTTTTATCCTTGCTCTTTATGTGGCATACGAAGCGATAAAGAAACTGTACTTTCGCGAAATGCCGGAGGGATCACTGGTTGGAATTGTCATAGCTACACTCTCGATCATTATCATGCCAATTCTTGCTTCTCAAAAAAGAAAAGTGGGCGAAAAAATCGAGAGTCGTGCCTTAATTGCTGATTCTAGGGAGACTACCGCTTGTGTGTATCTTTCCATAACTTTACTTTTAGGACTTTTACTTAACTACTTTCTGGGTTGGTGGTGGGCTGACCCAGTTGTTTCACTTATAATCGTAGGTTTTTTAATAAAAGAGGGATGTGAGTTGTTAGAGAGAGAAGAAGACTCCGATGTCTAGTTATGGCTAAAAAGCGATTGGTTGTTGTGTTAGATAAATTTTTAATCAATTGAAATTATGAGTAATAAAAAATTAAGTTTACTAGACCACTTTTTAACATTATGGATATTCTTGGCAATGGCCATTGGTGTTGGATTGGGTTATTTTATCCCCGAAACAGAAAAATTCATCAATTCTTTTTCCGTTGGCACAACCAGCATACCGATTGCTATCGGTCTTATTCTCATGATGTATCCGCCATTGGCAAAAGTACGCTACGACAAATTAGGATCAGTTTTTAAAAACAAAAAAGTGATCAGCCTGTCTTTAGTAATGAATTGGCTTGTCGGCCCTTTATTGATGTTTTTTTTGGCCATTACTTTTTTGCGTGATTATCCAGAGTATATGGTGGGGTTGATTATGATAGGTATAGCACGCTGTATTGCTATGGTTTTGGTGTGGAATGACTTGGCAGACGGAGATACTGAATACGCCGCTGGCCTAGTTGCCTTAAATAGTATTTTCCAAATTTTAACTTACAGTTTTTTTGCTTACATCTTTTTAACTGTTCTACCGCCATACTTTGGTATTCAGGGAACCATTGTAAAGGTTAGTATGTCAGAGATTGCCAGAAGCGTCTTGATATATTTAGGAATACCTTTTGGAGCAGGCTTTTTAACCCAACACTTCTTACGTAAAAACAAAGGTCATGAATGGTACGAAAAGAAGTTTATACCACGTATTAGTCCACTAACCTTGATTTCTTTACTTTTTACCATTGTGGTAATGTTTAGCTTGAAAGGAAATTTGATTGTTAGTATTCCTTTTGACGTTTTGCGAATTGCTATTCCTCTGGCTATCTACTTTGTAGTGATGTTTTTTACGACTTTTTTTGTCGGCAAGTTGTTTGATGCTAATTGTGCCCATAATACTGCCATTGCCTTTACAGCCACGGGGAATAACTTTGAATTAGCTATTGCAGTATCTATTGGCGTGTTTGGCCTTAGTTCTGGACAGGCGTTTGCTGGTGTAGTTGGACCATTAATTGAAGTTCCAGTTTTGATCTTGTTGGTAGGTGTCGCAAAAAAATTACAAAAGAAATGCTATCCTTACTTATATACTAATAAATAATAACGACAAAAAACAGACTGAAATACCCCACCACAGGCTAAAAGTTACCCCCCTCGCTCACAATGATAATCTCAAAATTTAGTCTAAAAAGTTGGTGTCAAGAAAGAAAGTAATAACAGAATAATAGATAATAGAAGTTAAGATAATAAAGAAAGAATATATAATTAAGGTAA
>MFQT01000010.1:47463-47773 GCA_001783145.1 Candidatus Magasanikbacteria bacterium RIFOXYB2_FULL_38_10 | reverse complement strand
ATAACAGAATAATAGATAATAGAAGTTAAGATAATAAAGAAAGAATATATAATTAAGGTAAAATATTAATATAGTAATAATAATATTTTGCCGTTCAGTTGATTCTCTGGTGAGATAATAGTCAATGAATTTTGAAAAGAAGAAAAGGCTTCCGTTAGCAATTTTTTAAGCCCCTACTGTATGAACACTGATTCATACACCTGTTCATACAGTAACGTGTTGACTTAAGCATAGCACAATTCAATATTCTGCGTCAAAAAGACCTGTTCCGGACTTGCTCAACTGGCGTCTAAATTAGTTCGGGAAAATA
>MFQT01000010.1:0-47449 GCA_001783145.1 Candidatus Magasanikbacteria bacterium RIFOXYB2_FULL_38_10 | reverse complement strand
TAAATTAGTTCGGGAAAATAACCTCTTTGTCAGCCCGTTTCGCAAGTCCGGGGTTAAGGAAAAAGGTCCGAGCCGAATTATATAAACATATAAAAATAATCCATGCAAATGGATTATTTTTAAATTTGTGCTATAATATATTTAGAAAATTAAAGATGATTTTTAATTCTTAACCTTCACTAATATGTACAATATGATGTACAATTTTAACTACGGAGGCTGGGGTTGGGGGATAGGGCTTCTGGTGCCTTTAATGCTCTGGAGTCTTTTTTGGAAAGCTTGGGCTCTTTGGCTAGCCGCCCGCAAAGGCCAAAAAATTTGGTTTGGTGCTTTGCTCATATTTAACACCGTAGGTATTTTGGAGATTGTCTATATCTTTCTTTTTAGTGGAGAAAAGTTTGGACAAAAGAAAATGGAGTCACCCAAAAATACTCCGCCTTCTGCACCAATGAATTAGCCAATTAGTAAAAACAAAAACACCCCCGTTTGCGCAGGGGTGTTTTAAATTGGAAATTAAAAGGGATAGCGCTTATTTTTTCAAAGCATCTTTTAAGGTTTTACCGGCTTTGAATTTAGGCACAATCACGGAAGGAATTTGGATTTTTTCTGTTGGTTTTTGGGGATTGACACCAATGCGGCCGGCTCTTCTGCGAGCGGAAAAAGTACCAAAACCGGCAATGGTCACTTCGCCACCGGCTTTTAAAGTGTTAATGGTTGTGTCTACAAAAGTATCCACAAAACATTCTGCCTGTTTTTTAGTAACAGTGCATTTTTCTGTTATTAAATTGATGAGCTCTGCTTTATTCATAGTTTCTTTTTACCCGCCATCACGGGTTTAAATTAAAAATTAAATTTTGATGGTTTTTTGAATTAGTTTTATTTTTTTGGCGCGGCCGGTTTTTTCACTAATTTCCACATATAAAGCATTAACTACCGCTTCACTTAATTCCGGCCAGTCAAAGCTTTCTTTGGCATCTTCTAAAAATCTTTTTAAGATGATGTTTTTATCAACTCCTAAAACCGTATTCTTGGCTCCGCTCATGCCCACATCTGTAATGTAGCCTAAACCTTCATCTAAAATTTGGGCATCGGCGGTAGGGATGTGAGTGTGGGTGCCAAACAAAACGCTGGCGCGGCCGTCTAAGTGATAACCCATAGCCACTTGTTCCGAAGTGGCTTCGGTATGAAAATCCACAATTACTATTTGCGGTTTTTGATCTTGATATTTTTTAAGGGTTTCATCAAAAGTTTTAAAAGGATTGCTAATGGCAATGCCTTTTTCATTTAACTTTTCCCCAAGAAAGACTCTTCCTAATAAGTTTACCACAAGTACCCGTTTTTTGGCAACGGTTAGCATTTTTTCACCCTGGCCCAAAGGCACGGACATATTGGCCGGATGGATCAGTGGCGAGTCCTCACGTTCAAAAATTTTCGCCGCATCTGGTTTGGCAAAAATATGATCGCCACCGGTAAACACTTGCACACCGGCCTCTTCTAAAATAGCTAAAGTTTTAGGCGTGACTCCTGTGCCGTGAGCTAAATTTTCTACATTGGCGATGATAAGATGGGGATGAAACTGCTTTTTGAGCTTAGGCAAGATTTTTGCCACAGCTTGACGGCCTGTTTTGCCCACTATATCGCCAAAGATTAAAACTTTGAACATGAGAATTGGTTTTATTTCGCGTACTCAATTATTCTTTTTTCTCTAATCACAGTCACTTTAATTTCGCCCGGATATTGCAGTTCTTCTTCAATCTTTTTGGCAATGTCGCGCGCCAAATTATAGGATTTAGTGTCATCCATTTCTTCTGGTTTAACAAACACGCGCACTTCGCGTCCGGCTTGAATGGCATAAACTTTTTCTATGCCTTCAAAAGCACTGGCGGTTTTTTCCAATTCTTCTAGGCGATGAATATATTGTTCATAGGTATCTTTGCGTGCACCAATGCGAGCGCCGGAAATGGCGTCGGCGGATTTAACGATGCAAGCAATCAAAGTTTTGGGTTTGTCCTCATGATGACCCAGGGCGGCGTAGGCAATTTCTTCATCAAAATTAAATTTCTTTAAAATTTGATAACCAATTTCCGGGTGTCCGCCTTGTGTTTCATGATCTATGGCTTTGCCAATGTCATGAAAGAAACCAGCCTTTTTAGCCACAATGGCGTCAGCACCAAGTTCCTCGGCAATCATAGCGGAAAGGTAAGCCACTTCTAAAGAGTGATTTAAAATGTTTTGGCCAAAAGAGGTTCTGTATTTTAAACGACCAATGATTTGTACAAACTTGGGGTCAAGTCCAGTAAAGCCTAACTGATAAACTGCGGCTTCACCAGTTTTTTTAATATCGGTGGATAAATCAATTTTGGCTGATTCCACAAACTCTTCTATTCTGGCTGGTTGAATGCGGCCGTCGGCAATGAGTTTGCGCAAAGCCAAGGCGGCCACTTGGCGGCGGATAGGAGAGAATCCGGAAACAGTAATGGCATTGGGAGTGTCATCAATAATCAGTTCACAACCTGTCATTTTTTCTAAGGTTTTAATGTTGCGTCCTTCTTTGCCAATAATGCGTCCTTTCATTTCGTCATTAGGCAAGTCCACTACAGTGGAAGTTGTTTCGGCAGACTGGGGCGCGGCATAACGTTGAATGGCATCCACTACAATTTCCCGAGCTTTTTGTTCAAAAGCCTCGGAAGATTCTTGCTCCAATTTCATAATGCGGCCCATTAAATCATCTTTAATTTGGGCCTCCACTTTTTTAAATAATTCGTCGCGGGCTTCTTCGCGGCTTAGTTCCGCAATCTTTTGTAATTTGGAAATTTCTTCTTCTCTAATTGTTTGCACTTCGGCTTGAATCTGGTTGATCTTTTCTACTTTTTCTTGAATTTTTTGTTGTTTGTCCTGCAACTCCAAAAGTTTTTGATCAAACAAAGTTTCGCGTTTTTCCAAACGTTGTTGAATGACGCGCAATTCTTTGCGGCGATTTTCATCTTCGCGCTTGGAATCGTCAATCATTTGCAGGGCCTTTTCCTTGGCGCGGATAAGCATTTCCTGTTGTTTGGTTTTGGTCTCGGCGATAATTTTTTCCGCCTTGGCTTCTATGGAATCGGCTTGAGTTTTGGCAATTTGTTTGCGAACAAAATAGCCAATTATAAGACCGAGGAGAACACTGCCTCCCACGGTAATGATGGAAAGATAATCTTGCATAAATCTCTTTTTAAACCGTCCCCCAAAGGGCCTTGTTTAAGGAGATTTTAAAAGAGAAGCGGAATGATTAGCAAAAAATTGCCGCCTGATTTGCGGTTTGGAAGATAAACTTTTGAGTTTAATTTTCCAGAGTTTAGTTTCATAAGTGATAACAACCGATTCTGATTTGAGCTTGTTTTTAGGCTTTTACCAGTGATTTTAAGAAACAAGCTTGTTTATTCAGCCAATTTTAGACTAATTTTGCCGTCTGCTTTTAAAATCAAGACGAAATGATTAATTATGTTGTATAAGATTATTGTAGCAAACTTTAAGATTTTTGTCAATAACTACTTTATAATATCTTGACATAAAATGGTAAATTATGTCAAGATGACTTGTACTGCCTAAATTAGCTCAAGGTGAGTTAAAAGAGGCAGAGGTTCCTTAACTTTTTTGGGGAGGCACACATGTCCTTGCTCATTCTGGCAGTTCTCGCAGTGCTGGTGGGGGCTTTCGCTCCCAGATTGCTGAGAAACATCCACCAAGAGTATCGTGCATCTGTAGAAGAGGCCAACAAGACCAGGCGCAGGCGTGGAGAGGTGGAGAAGGATCTCCCTCCCGCAGAGCCGTCCTCCTTGCTTACGCGAGCCATTTCCATTACGGCTTTTGTTTTGGCCGGCTTCTTAGTTTTCATGACCAGCTTCACCTACATTGATACGGACAAGGTGGGGCATTTGAAGAGGATCTATGGTACGGACATGCCTACCGGCCGCGTCATTGCGACTGGTTGGCAAAAGGGGCCTCGCGCCGAGATCCTGCCTCCCGGATTCCAGTTCAGCTTCTTCCTCAAGGTGTTGAACGACATTGAAGAGCTGAACACGGTGGAAGTGGCAGCTGGCAAGTTGAGGGTTCTGACGGCCAAGGATGGTCGTGCCCTGCCCGATGGTCAGTATATGGCTGATGGCTGGCCGGAGAAGGAGTTTGAACAGTACCTGGATGCCCAGTACTTCATGGGTATTGATACTGAAAACGGCCTTCCGCGAGGATACAAGGGTCTTCAGTTGACTGTCCTCAAGCCCGGTACTTACCGTGTCAACAGGTACCTGTTTGATGTTGGAGATCCCGTGGACGAGACCGAGATTGATGCTGGTTTCGTTGGCGTGGTCAAGTCCAACGTGGGACAGAAGTACATTGGCGACCCCATTGTTCCCAAGTCTATTGTCGCTTCATATATTGAAGCGTCTAGACTTGAGATCGGTCAGAGGCGAATCAGACTGAATCAAATGTTGGAAGAGATTAACAAGCGGGAAGAAGAGGAAGCCGGGAAGTCCAAGCTGGTTCTCTCCAAGACCGCCATTGCCCCCACCGAGCAACCGGCCAAGGCCGAACTTGATGATAAGGCGCCGGTTGCCATTCCGACCTTCTTGTCGCTTGAAGGACCTGTGAGCAAGGACAAGATCAAGGCCGAACTGGACGGACTGAAGGCTGTTTCCGAGGAAGAAGCGCGCATCATGGCGCTCACCAATCTGTCCAATCCCTTGGTTCCGCAGGGCGATATTGGTGTCTGGGAAAGTGTACTTTTGCCCGGCAAGTATTACTTGAATCCCTTTGCGTACACGGTTACCAAGATCGACACCAGGGTACAAACTTGGCGGTACGAGGGTGGCTACATCCGCAGGACGTTCAACCTCACGGTGGACAAGGATGGATCCATCGTGCAGACCGTGTCGGAAGAGAAGGTTGACATTCCGGAGGGAGCGGCCGATGGAGCCATCAATCACAAGGTTGAAGGATGGGATGTCTGGCTCGATTCCCGAATCCTGGTTCAGGTTACGCCCGAGAACGCTCCCTTTGTGGTGGCGTATGTCGGGGATTTGAAGCAGGTGGAAGATCGCATAATCACTCCGCTCTACCGTTCGGTGTCGAGGAATATCCTGGGCAACCGCGACGTGAAGGTTTTGCAAGTGATCTATGAGCGGCAGAAGATGGAGGCTCTGGTTGAAGGAGGAGTCAAGCCGGAAGCTCTCAAGACCGGTCTCATCGCAAGGGATGTCCGTTTTGGTGATCCCTACGTTCCTCCCGAACTGCTCATCCCCGGCAAGCGCATGCAGCTTGCTCAGCAGATGAACGAAACCTTCCAGCAGGAGAAGATCGCACAGACTGCGCGTATCCAGGCTGAGAAGGAGAAGGCGGAAGCTGATCAGCAGGAGACGCTGATCGCTGCTCAGATCAAGAAGCAGGCTGATGAACAGCTTGGTTTGGGCGCCAAGGCGCGACTGGAAGCCGAGGCACAAGGCCAGCGTGCTCAGGTGGCCGTTCTTGGTCAGGATAAGACTCTTGAGTTGGCTCTTTTCCGTGAGCTCTTGACGGTGCTAAAGGACCATCCGGAGATGGTCAAACAGCCCGAAGTACTTGTGGAGGGGGGTGGCTCGGATTTTTCGTCCGCAGCGGCAATTCTGGGGCACAGCAACCTTTCCAAAGCTGTGGCTGGTGCGTTCGGCAAAAATTAACTCTTTCCCCCAAGCAGTTTATCTGTAAAGGGTAGAGCGCTGAGCACAACAACTAAGCGCTAACGCCGGCAATCAAAGAAATGTCACAACGACAAATCTGCGATTGCCGGTTTTTTTATTGCATCTAATTTTTATATCTTCTTTCGCTTCCAACAATTGCGTCCAAAAAATCATTCACTTTTGTCTTGTCTCCCTCCTTGACCAAACAGGCCAAATAGGCTAAACTGAAAACAGTTGATATTTAAATTTAACCCTAGGGAGTCGCATCATGTCAGAAGCTTTGGGTAAGTCGGTTTTGGCGATTGGTTTCTTTCGCAATTCTCTTTTGCATCCTATGGCTTGCGCTTGCTGTCCAGGCTGTATGCCCAGCAAAGCCCAAGTCCTTGGTACAATGATGTTCTTGCGACTCCAAGGTGATGCCACTTTTACTGGACACGGCCAGGATATTTTGGGTATTTCCCAAATTACAGGAAGAATCATTAGGGGCGAGGGTGATTCTTTGCGAGTGACTTTGGAAAAAAAGTATTTGGAACCTCACTGTGCCAGTACCCGGCCAATCCAATATACTTTTACCAGCTATGAGGGGTGGAAAGAATTTCAGCAACTTTATCACCTAAGGTATCTTGGTCTTTGCGGTCAGTATACTTTGGTGGACGGCGATTCCGATATTGCCAGCTTGGTTCTTTTTGATCATCTTCCTGATCTTTTCTATTTTGCCAACAAGGCCGCCCAGATTTTGGGTCTTAGCGAAGAAGCCGTAAAGGTTGAGGAAGCCAACAGTTTTTCTCTGTTGGATAAATTGCGCGAGATTTTGGGTTTGAAAGAAACGACTGAACCTTTGGCAGAGTCGCCAACTGAGATAGCTTTGGAATGTCCGCCAGAACATCCACAAGGATATTTTGACGGACAGGCCGCTCCTCAGCCGAAAGATGTGGCCAGATAGATTTAAAATTCAAGTCTTTTAAAATCAGCAACCAACCAGCAGGCACCCAACGCCTGCTTTTTTTAAAAAAATTATCTCTTTTCTTAAATCTGAATTTCCTGTAAGATTGTAAGGGCCCAAAAAGATTCCTAACAGGTCCCTGGCTAAAATATTTTTAAAATTTCCGCTCACTACATTTATGAAAATTATTTTTTTAGGCACCAATGGCTGGTGCCCCACTGGCACCGGTCAGAATTTAAGCATTTTAATTGATGCCGCCGAAGGATATTTTATCTTGGATGCTGGCAGTGGGTTTTTTAAAGCCCAACAATATATTACCAACCCAAATAAACCGGTGCGTCTTTTTTTAAGCCACTTTCATTTGGATCATGTTTTTGGTTTGCACACTTTGCCGGCTTTTGATTTTAAAAATGGCCTTACCATTTATGGCCAGCCCGGCACCAAGGAAATTTTAAACATTGTTTGTAACCATCCTTTTGCTGCACCTTTTGAATTTTTGCCTTATCCGGTGAGCGTAGAAGAGTTGCTACCGGGCGCGCAAAATCTGCCCTTTTTAAAAGAGGCTAGTTATTTGGTGCATGCCGATCCTTGTTTTGGTTATCGATTTTTGCTGGAAGGAAAGGCAATTACTTTTTGTACTGATACCGGAGTTTGCGACAGTTTTAAAAAGTTAGCGCAAAAGGCTGATGTTTTAATTTCCGAATGTTCCACTCTTAACACGCCCAATCCGGCTTGGCCCCATTTGAATCCGGAATTGGCGGCGCAGTTGGCGCAGGAAGCCAAGGTAAAGCAGTTATACTTAGTGCATTTTGGGCCCGATTCCTTTACTACTTTGGAGTCTCGCGCCTTGGCCGAAGAGCGGGCCAGAAAAATCTTTCCTGCTACCACTGCCGCCCATGATGATTTAATTGTAGAAATTTAATTTTAAAATTATGCGCCACATACCTCTTGCCCTTACTTATGATGATGTTTTAATCCGTCCCAAAAAAACTTCTATGCTCTCCAGGAGCGAAGCCATTACCAAAACTAAACTCACTAAAAAAATCAGTTTGAATATTCCGGTGGTGACAGCCAATATGGACACCGTCACCGAGTCGAAAATGGCTATTGCCGTGGCGCGTCTTGGAGGCATCGGCATTATCCATCGTTTTATGACAGTGGAAGAAAATGCGCAGGAAATTAAAAGAGTAAAACGCGCGCAAAATTTTATCATTGAAGATCCCTACATTATTGATCCGTTTAGAACCATTAAAGAAGCCAAAGAATTTAGCGCGGAAAAAGGCATCAGCGGTTTATTGGTAGCCAATGGCGATAAAAAATTAAAAGGCGTTTTATCTCGCCGCGATTTGAATTTAGCGCATGATGACAGCCAGTTGGTTTATGAAATTATGACTGGCCGGGACAAATTAATTGTAGGCAACAAAAACACCACTTTTGATGAGGCTAGGGAACTACTTAGGGTTAATAGAATTGAAAAATTGCCTTTGGTAGATGAAAATGATTGTATTGTAGGACTCATTACCGGCGCGGATATTGGGCACTTAACCAATTATCCTTTGGCTAACACTGATGAAAAGGGCCAATTAATTGTGGGTGGAGCTATTGGCGTGCGCGGTGATTATTTGGAACGCGCCAAGGCTTTGGTAGAGGCCGGAGCTGATGTTTTGGTAATTGATATTGCTCATGGACATTCAGAAATGATGTTTAATGCCATTAAAAAAGTGCGGGAAGTGGTGCCAGAGGTGGAATTGATAGCTGGCAACATTGCCACAGCCGAGGCGGCTAGAGATTTATGCGAATGGGGAGTGGACGCGGTAAAAGTGGGTGTAGGTCCGGGCGCGGCTTGCATTACCCGCCTTGTGGCCGGTGCTGGAGTGCCGCAATTAACTGCCATTCTGGAAGCGGCGGAAGTGGCTAAAAAATTTGGCGTGCCGGTGATTGCCGATGGCGGTATTCAAAAATCCGCGGATATTGTGAAGGCTTTGGGTGCTGGCGCCGACAGCGTAATGATTGGCAGTTTGTTTGCCGGAACCGATGAGTCTCCGGGAATTTTAATGAATAGGGGAGGCAAAAAATACAAAGTGTATCGTGGTTCGGCTTCTTTTGCCGTAGCCCAGCGCCGTAAGACTGTTAATCAAGAAAAAAAGGATTTAAATGAAGTAGTGCCAGAAGGCGTGGAATCTATTATTCCTTATAAAGGACCGGTTGATGAGTTATTAGGACAACTTGTTGGAGGATTAAAATCCGGCATGAGCTATACTAATTCTCGCACGGTAGGGGAATTACAGATGAACACAGAATTTGTTCAAATCACCAACGCTGGATTGCAGGAAAGTGGCCCACATGATTTGCAAGAGGTGAAATAAGAACTGATATGGCGCTTGTGCCTTGCGTCGCTCGCCCCAGATGCAAATAAATTTGCGCCTGTAGGCTTGCTAAGAATTAAAAAAAGGCGTGTGCTTTCCAGTCCTGTTAGGGGCCGGTTAACACACGCCTTACGTTTAGGGTTAGCTTAGGTTAAGAATCAATCCACCCTTTGAGATTGGTTCTTTTGTTCAAGGGTTGCCGAGACTCTAAGGTTACTGGTGCGCCTGCTCGGCGAGTCCCCGGATGACCGAGGCCAGCAGATCAACGTCTTGGTAGTTGTTGTAGATGTGGAACGAGGCTCGCACCGCCCCGTTGTTGCCCAAGCCCAGGCGCTTGAAGATGGGCCAGGCGCAGAACCGGCCTACGCGCACCGCCACCCCGTACTCGTCCAGCTCCGCCATGATCTCGTCGTTCTTGACGCCGTCCACGGTGAAGGAGACGAGTGAACCGGTTCTGTGCTCTCCCGGGCCGGGTCCGTAGACCTTTACGCCCGGAATGGCCTTGAGCTTGTTCCAGGCGTAGGTGCCCACGGTCCTGACGTGCTCCTCAACCCGCTCCATGCCGATGCTCTTGAGGTAGTCGCAGGCCGCCGCGAGCGTCACCGCTCCGGCGATGTTGGGCGTACCGGCTTCCAGCAGGCTGGGCATGGGTTTGAAGGCCGAGTTCTCCAGGGTGACGTCCGTGATCATGTCACCGCCCCCAAAGAAGGGGGAGATCTCGCTCCAGCGGCTGGGACGCACGTAGAGGCCGCCGATGCCGGTCGGCCCCAGCATCTTGTGGCCGGAGAAGACGAAGAAGTCGCACCCGATGTCCTCCACGTCCACGGGCAGATGGGGGGCGGACTGCGCCCCGTCCACCAGCACGGCCACGCCGAACTGATGCGCGAGAGACGTGATCTCCTTGACGGGGTTCTTCACCCCGGTCACGTTGGAGACGTGGGTCACGGCCACCAGCTTCACCTGTCCCTCGCCGGCCGTGAGCTTGGCCTTCAGATCCTCCATGTCCAGCACCCCGCGGTCGTCCACCTTGACGGCCGCGGTCTTGATGTCGCGGCGCTTGCCCAGCAGGTGCCAAGGGACGATGTTGGCGTGGTGCTCCATCTCCGTGAAGAGCACGATGTCGCCGTCCTGGAGGTTGCCCTCGGCCCAGGCGTGGGCCACGATGTTCGTGCCCATGGTGGTGCCGCTGGTGAAGACGAGGGACCGGGGATCGCCGGCCCCGATGAACGCGGCCACCGTGACCCTCGCGGCCTCGTACATCTCCGTGGCCTTGCGGGCCAGCCGGTAGGCACCGCGGTGGATGTTGGCGTTGGAGGCGCAGTAGAACTGCTCCTCCGCCTTGATCACCGCCTCGGGCTTCTGCGACGATGCCCCGCTGTCCAGGTAGGTCAGGAAAACACCTTCGTCTCCCCTGGGTTCTCTCAGGATTGGGAAATCGCCCTTGATGTTGAGGAGCTTCGTCATCTCGTCGCCCTCCTTGTGGTGGCCATTATGGCCCTGTTAAAGATCGCCAAATTAAATGCAATCACCAGAAAACTCATTCTGGCAACTGCTTATTATATCACTTTTTAGCCTTTTTGTCAACCCCAGCCCTCCGTACACTCAATTAAGCCAAAATAAAAATAAGCCTATTTTTGCTGAAATAAGCTTATTTTAATTTATCAAACTTTTAGCTCCCGCTTTCTGTTTTGTCCAAGCCCAGTAATTCTTTTAAAGTAGGTACTTCTGCTTCTAACCAAAATTTCTTTTGGGGATCATCAATTTCTTCCTTAAAAATTTCCGGATGAGTTGATTTTAAGACTTGAAAGGCTCTGATGGTGGCATAAACTCTTTTATTCGGTGTATCTAATAATCTTTCCAAGTTATAATACAAAGCATTTTGGTATCTTAAATCCGCCAATTTTTGGGCATCTATTTCTGCGGCAATGGCATAAATAGCTTCCGGTCCTTCCAATCTGGATAAATAAGAAATAGGGTCTTTAAAAATCATAGCCTGGGCATCAACAAAATTAAAATCATCAATGTTAGGCACATTATCTAAAGGAGAGCCTTCTAATAATTTTGTGGAGCCGTCATATTCAATAGTGTAATTTGCGCCATTAGGATATTCCACATTATCGCCGCCCAAAGCTTGGTTGGTAGGGTTGATTTTTTTATGTGGCAACTGTGAAGTAATAAAATCAACATAGCCTTGGTTGTAATTAGCTGTAATTCCATCTGTTTGCGCCACCTTGCCTCTTCCGCTAGGTACGCTATTTTTAAAAGTGATGAAAATTTCTTTGCCAGGAGCCAACAAAATACGCACTTTGTAAGGATTAATTTCTTCTATTTTGGCGCCGTGATGCATTTCCTGCAACTCTTTAACAAATTGGGCCACCGCCTTGTCTTCTTTAAAGATGGATTTCATTCTTAATTCAAAATCAAAAGCAAAATTTCTGGCTTAATTCAAAATCAAAAGCAAAATTTCTGGCTAAAAATTCAGTAAGGATGTGATGCATATTAGCCATGGGCAAATGATGCAGGTGAGCCTCATCCAAACTGAGTTTTAAAACAAATTTAGCTTTGGGTAATTTGGACGCTTCACGATCTTGAAAATTTTTTTCCAGTTCATCAAAAAATTCCGCAGCTCCTTTTTGTTCTCCGGCCCAGAAACTGTTGGTGATTAGATGAATGTTGGTGGCGTGGGTTTCCCTGATTACTTTAAAAGTGGTGTCGCGTTCTTCCAAGGGTTCACCGCCACCGCTTAAGGCTACCACGTCCGCTTTCATGTCGTTGGTAAATTGTATAGCTTTGTCGGCTTGTTCGGAAGTTAATCTATTCCCTAAGGCACCACGCAATCTTTCTGTTGATTTAGGAGCGCCGAACATACAATGAGAACAACCTAAGGGACAAAGCCGAGTGGGCCAAATGTAAACAAGGCCGCCTTGAAAATTAGGAGTTTTTAATAAATTTTGGCTAAGCAAAAAAGCCCTGGCCACGTTGGGGTTTTTAAAAAGTTCAACCAAGTTTTTGGGGAGATTTTCCGGAGATATGGATTTTTCTATATTTAAAGCTCCAATCGGCCAGTAAAGTTGCTGTTCTAATTTTTTGCCGGTGCGCATCCAAGTGGGGACGTAAAGTGAATCCACTTCTTTTTCTATCAGCTCCACTGGTCTCAATGTTTCCGGATTTTTTAATTCTTTCAACTCGGGAAATCTTTTTTCTGAAACTTCGGCGGGTGGTAAGGGTGCTTTGGCTGTTTCTGCCATATATTTAAATAATATTAATTTTAGTAGTCTTGAATTAAATATTAGCTTTTTTCTTTAAAAAAGTCAAAAGCCTGCAGGCGGTCTCTATGGTCGGTTATCTGTCTGCAATTTGACCCTTTGTTAAAATAAGAGTATATTTAAGATACTAATTATAAGTTATGAATGTTTCGGAACTAGCCAGACAACTTAAAACTTCCCCTCAAGAATTGTATGATACTTTGCCGCAATTCGGTTTTGACATTGGCCGTCGCGCCATTAAAGTTGATAATCGTGTAGCCAGTCAAATTGTTGCCGCCTGGCCCAAGATTAGGAGAAAAATTCAAGAAAATCAGTTTATTAAAGACCAAGCTAAAACCGCGGAAGTGGCTACCGAAGGGGCGGAGGCGGAAAAGAAAACAATCCAATTACCTCAAGCTATCACCGTGCGTGATTTTGCCGTTAAGTTGAATTTGCCCGTCACCAATGTTATTCGCGAACTAATTAAAAATGGTATTTTGGCTTCCATGAATGAACGCATTGATTATGATACTGCCAATATTATCGCGCAGGATTTTGGTTTTGAAGTGACGCCAGAAGAAAAAAAAGAAGAGACGATAGAAAATGGAGAATCGTTAGATCGTTTAAAGAATATTTTAGAAAGTGAAAAAGAAGAGGATCTGGAACCACGTCCGCCAGTAGTGGTGGTGATGGGTCATGTTGATCATGGCAAAACCAAACTTTTGGATGCTATCAGAAGTACCAATGTAGTAGCCGGTGAGGCTGGCGGAATTACTCAGCACATTGGCGCTTATCAAGTAAAAGTGCCTTTTACTACCGAGGCTGGAGAAAAAGTTTTAAGACAAATGACTTTTATTGATACCCCGGGACACGAAGCTTTTACTGTTATGCGCAGCCGCGGCGCTAAAGTGGCTGACGTAGCCATTTTGGTAGTGGCCGCCGATGATGGTGTGCAACCGCAAACCAAAGAAGCCATTAAAATTATTGAAGCGGCTAAGTTGCCTTTCATCGTGGCTTTAAACAAAATTGATAAGCCCGAGGCAGATTTGGACAGAGTTAAAACTCAACTATCAGAATTGGGCGTGCAACCAGAAGAATGGGGTGGTAAGGTTGTAATGGTTCCTGTTTCAGCTAAGGCTAATTTGCATATAGATAAATTATTGGAAATGGTTTTATTGGTGGCGGATTTAGATAAATCCAAAATTACCGCTAATCCTAAACGGCTCGCCGTTGGAACAATTGTGGAATCCCATATAGATCCCAAGGCTGGCCCAGTGGCTACACTTTTGGTGCAAAGCGGTACTTTAAAAGTAGGCGATGAATTGGCAATCAATTTTGCTTGGTATGGACGTATTAAGGCCCTAAAGGATTGGAAAGGTGAAATGGTCAAAACTGCTCCGCCTTCTACTCCGGTACAAATTTTGGGTTTTAAAATTGCTCCGGCTGTGGGGGACGTTCTAGAGGTTCCCAAAGATATTAAAGGTTTGGAGAAAAAAATTAAACCCACTTATTTGGTGCAAGAAAAAAATATCATCACTGCTACAACCAGCGCCGGTATTGGCGGTGAAGAAGGCCTAGAAAAAAAGAAGTACGCCATTATTTTGCGGGTGGATGTTTTGGGATCTTTGGAAGCTATTTTGGGAGCCTTGCAAAGAATGGTTCATCCAGAAGTAGAAGTAGAGGTGGTGGCCAAGGGATTGGGTTCTATTACCGAGGCAGAGGTTTTACGTGCCGAGGCTTCCAGCGCTCATATTTTAGGGTTTCATGTTCCCATTATTCCGGCGGCTGAATTATTAGCTAAACAAAAAAAGGTTACTATTAAACATTATAAAATTATTTACGATTTGTTAGGTGATGTTAAAAAAGAATTGGAAAAATTATTGCCGCCGGAAGTAATAGTGCACGAAATTGGTAAAATGGAAATTTTGGCGATTTTTAGAACCGAAAAAAAATACCAAATTGTAGGCGGACGCGTGATTGATGGCCAAGCGGAAAATAATGTGAAAGTACGCATTTTTCGTCAGGGAGAAATTATTGGTAATGGAGAGGTGACGGAATTGCAGGCCGGCAAACAAAAAGTTAAAGATATTATGACCGGACAAGAATGCGGCTTGCAAATTGAAACCAAAGAAAAAATAGAAGCAGGGGATAAATTAGAATTGTATCGCGAAGAAATTAAAATTAAAAAATTAGGATTCTAAAAATTAAAATTTAATTATTTTTTTATGCTAGAACTAAATAAAGATAATTTTAAAAAAGAAGTTTTAGATTTTACCGCCACAGTGTTGGTAGATTTTTTTGCTCCCTGGTGCGGACCTTGCAAAATGATGTTGCCTGTCGTAGAAGAAATCTCCAAAGAAATAGAGGGCAGTGCCGCAATGAAAATTGCCAAAGTTAATGTTGATGAAAATTCCGAATTGGCCGAAGAATACGGCATCATGAGTATTCCTTGTTTTGTTTTGTTTAAAGGAGGCAAGGAAGTGGAAAGAGTAATGGGCGCCCAAGCCAAAGCAGCTCTTTTAGAGTTGTTGAAAAAATAATTTGTAAAAAATCAAATAATTTTAAAGACGTGTAAAATATGTCAGTTTTTAAATCTGCTTTGGAACAGTTAAAAACCGCGGCTGAGGCTATAAATCTTGACCCGGGAGTTTGGGAAATTTTAAAAAAACCTCAGCGCATCATAGAATTATCTTTGCCTCTTAAAAAAGATGATGGAACTGTGGAAGTCTTTGAGGCCTATCGCGTGCAATACAACAATGCTCGCGGTCCTTTTAAAGGTGGAATTCGTTTTCATCCACAAGCCAACTTGGATGAGGTTAAAGCCTTGGCTTTTTGGATGACCATAAAATGCGCGGTGGCGGATTTGCCATACGGTGGCGGTAAGGGCGGCATTAAATTAGATCCTAAAACTTTGTCCGAACATGAATTGGAACATTTGACCAGAAGTTACACCAGAGCCTTGCGCGCTGATATTGGTCCTAAAACAGATATTCCTGCGCCGGACGTTAACACCAATGCCAAGATTATGGGTTGGATTGTTGATGAATTTGGCAATCTCTCCGGTGAATTCAAACCGGCGGTAGTGACCGGCAAGCCTTTGGCTTTGGGCGGATCCGAAGGCAGGGAAAGGGCAACCGGTACCGGTGGTTTTTATGTTTTAGCTGAAATTTTAAAAAAATTAAAAAAAGATCCTAAAAAAACTAAGGTGATTATTCAAGGACTAGGTAATGTTGGTTATTGGTTTGCCAAAGAAGCGGAAAAAGCCGGTTTAAAAATTGTTGGCGTGGCCGATTCTCAGGGTGGAATTTATGATAAGCGCGGCCTGGGTATGAATTTAGATAAAATCATGGAAACAAAAAAGAACAAAGGCTTATTAGCGGGTTGTTATTGCAGTGGTTCGGTTTGTGATTGTTCTAATTTTCAAGGAATGAGCAATGCTAAATTATTGGAAATGCCTTGCGATGTTTTGGTTCCGGCCGCTTTGGAAAATCAAATTACTAAAGAAAATGCCGGCAGAATCAAAGCTCCAATTATTTTGGAGCTGGCTAACGGCCCGATCACTTTTGAGGCTGATGAAAAATTGAATAAAAAAGGTGTTTTGGTAATTCCCGATGTTTTGGCTAATTCCGGCGGCGTGGTGGGTAGCTATATGGAATGGGTGCAAAATTTGTATGGCTATTCTTGGACAGAAGACGAAGTAATTTCTAGGATGAAAGATAAATTGCACAGCGCTTTGGAGGGTATTTGGCAAATGCATTTAGAAAAGAAACTACCTTTGCGTACCACTGCTTTTGCTGTGGCTTTAAAGAGGTTGGCGGAATCATTAAAAGGCAGGGGAACTGTTTAATATTTAATTGATGACATAAAAATCAGCCCTTGTTTGGGCTGGTTTTATGTTTTATCTGGGACGACCACAGGGGACTTGACAAAAGTTAAAATTTGTGATACAATAATACGTTTCCTAAAAAATATAATTTTAAGCTTAAATTAGTGGCAAATAATGTTTTGATATCTACCTTCGTTTGTTTAGATATCCAAATTATATTCGCCGCTATGGTTAGTGAAAAACCGTGGTTGCGTGCTCGTTGACAATTCAACACATCAACAAAAAGGAGGAAGAAATGCACTGCCTTAAGCAACAGACGGTGGGAGCTGAACCCACCTCGCAAAAATAAATCAGCAACCCTGCTAATTCAATTGCCGGAATTAGCAAGGGGGTAGTATGCAGTGCCTGAAGTCTTTATATCAAAATTTGATATAAAGACACTAATAAAACTAAATTTTTGTTAAGTTTAAAAATCAACCTTCCCGGCGTTGGCAATGACGCGGGGTTGGTTGTGGGGCGGTAACGCGTCCTGTGGTGCACCACGCGACCATGGGGGTGGCCACCCCTAGGTTAAAACGTTTGCCAGCAGGTTGGTCTGACCCTGTTGGTAGTTCTTCTTTCTCCCCTGGAGTCTTCCTGAAAGGGACTGACTGGGAAGGGGGAGAAACAGACTCTTGCGGAAAGGACCGGGCATGCCTTCTGCAAGATCTACCTGTGTGGCAGGAAAGGAACAGATTGGGTCCTTCTACTACACCTCCAATTCTAAAGAGGCTCGAGGGTCTCTAGGAGTTGGAAATCATCAAGCCGGCCTGGGCGGTGATGGTCGCAAGTTTACAGATATTTGCTGTCTGTTTTCTTGCTGGTAAAGGTAACCTAGCCCCGGTGGCTAGGCAATTGTAAAGAGCGGTTGGCGACCGCGGCTGTAGCAAATGCAGTTATGGCCTGAGGCTGTGAAAGGTTGAATTGAAGGGTTGAAAAATCCGCAGATCAGCAACCGGGATCAGCTAAAGGTTTTAGCCTTGGGTGAACCTAGATAGCGGGTATAAGCTTGCCTAGATGGTGATACCAGTCTAAGCCACTGGAATTTTAGCAAGGACTCACTTCGGTGAGTGTAAATCCTTAACTAATTAACTAGTGGAGATAAAACTGGAATAGCCATTGAAAAGAAAAATTCTGGACAAAAATCCAATCCGGGCGAATGGGTGTGGCCGGTATAAGGAAAACCTCCGGAATTATTCTGGTGACCCTGCTGTGACAAAACCCAAAAATCCCACTCTCGCAAGGAGGAGAACATGAGGAACGGACAAGTGGTCTACCTCTTTGGAGAGGTAGCCCGTACTGCCCAGGTTTTGGGCGGTAAGGGAGCGGGTCTTGCGGAAATGGTGCGCCTTGGCGTGCCGGTTCCGCCCGGGTTCACGGTGACGACGACTGTTGCCCGCGCTTTTGGCGAGCACGGTGGTTTTCCTGCCCGGTTCGCCGGGCAGCTTCAAAGAGGTGTAAAGGCGCTGGAAGCACGGACCGGGAAGCGGTTTGGGGGCAACTCCTCTCCGCTTCTCGTGTCCGTGCGTTCGGGCGCGGCCAAGTCCATGCCCGGTATGATGGACACGGTGCTCAATCTTGGTCTGAATCCTAAGACCGTTAAGGGTCTGGCCAAGGATACCGGCTCAAAGCGTTTCGCCTTGGATACTTACCGGAGGTTTCTAAGCCTTTTCGGTGACGTGGTCCTGGGTATTGATCGTCAGCGCTTTGAGAAAATCCTCACCAAGGCCAAGCGCAAGCAAGGCATAACTGAGGACAGCAAGCTGACCATTAAGTCGCTGGAAGAGCTTTGCGAGAATTATCGCGAGCTTATCTCCAGTGCGACTAAGCGTTCGGTGCCGGACGATGTTTGGCAGCAGCTACAGATGGCGATCACGGCCGTGTTTCTCTCTTGGGATAGCGAGCGCGCCAAGGCTTACCGCCAGGCGCACGAGATTCCCGAATGGTGGGGAACGGCGGTCAATGTGCAGGCCATGGTTTTTGGCAACCGTGGCAACGACTCTGGCACAGGGGTCGTTTTTAGCCGCGATGTCTCCACTGGCAACCCTGAGCTTTACGGCGAGTTCTTGGTTAATGCCCAGGGTGAGGACGTGGTGGCCGGGATCCGCACCCCGTTGCCAATTGCTAAGATGAAGGAGTGGAACTCCCACCTCTTCATCGAACTCCAGCAGATTGTGCGGAAGCTGGAGGCCCATTTGAAAGACGCGGTGGACGTGGAGTTCACCGTGGAAAACGGCCGTCTTTACATCCTGCAGTATCGGGCAGCTAAGCGCACCCCCGAAGCTGCGGTCATTATTGCCACTCACATGGTTTGGGAGAGGCTGTTGACCAAGGATGAAGCTTTGCGGCGGGTTACTGCAGAGCAGATAGAGGCGGTGAGCCGTCAGGTGTTCAAGCCAGAGGCCTTGGCGAGGGCGGCGCAAGCCAAACTTTTAGCCAAGGGTCTGCCGGCTTCGCCTGGTGCGGTCGTGGGCACAGTTGCCTTGAGTTCTGCTGAAGCCATTGAGTTGGCAAACAACGGAGTCAAGGTGATCCTGGTGCGCGACGAGACATCACCAGCGGATCTTCCCGGACTGCTCATTTCTGCCGCCGTGGTAACTAAGGTTGGCGGAGCAACATCGCACGCGGCTGTCGTAGCCAGAAGCTTTGGCAAGCCGGCGGTGGTCGGCGTCCAAGATCTTTTGGTGAAGCAAGGACAGATCATTTCGGTAGACGGAGCAACCGGAATGGTTATGAATGGCGTGGTGGAAATGGCTAATCCAGTGCCCAAGAAGGAAACCAACATCTTCTTGCGCTGGATGGAAAAGAGCAACTTGTATTGGCCAAAGCCCCGCCTTGATCCCGCGTACATTGAGAGCCGTGTCTCCGTCAATACCACTCTCAATGACTTTTACCTGGTGGACGCCATGACCCAAGCGTCCAAGGGAACAGCGTTGGAATCTGCCGTTGCCAGCTTGCGTCGGCGGATCCATATTGAAACGGCCGAGCGTTTTGTGGCCTACCTGGCCATGGCCGTTGGTGCCGAATCGCGGCATTATTCTCCGCAAAAAAAGGATGATGAATTCGCCGATGAAAGCAAAGTGACAGCTGCCTCACCGGCCTACTTTATCCTTAGGGCTAAGTATCATCTTCCGAACGACTACTGGGGCACTAGTCCCAGTAACAGAGAGAATACCCAGAAGATTCTGAAAGAGGCCTTAAAGAAGATGGACTTGGCCGAGGCAATTGAATTCTTCCGCCTTAACGCCGAAGCCTTTGAAAAGGGAAAATGGCGCGGCTATAGCTTTGGCGGTCCCAAGTGGGCTGTTATTGCTACGGCCGGCCTTTTGTTCCTCAGTGGCAAGCTGAATCACTCTGCTTTTGCCGATCACGTTTTTGATCTTCAGCACAACACGGGCAATGTCTTTGACAAGCACGAGATGTTGTCCGGAGACAGATACGAGGTTCAAGAGCAGTTGGAGATTAAGAAGAACGCTACGAGCATTGCTTCTCTCTACGAAGGTTTGGCTCGGTGGGAATTTAGTAAAGAAGTTCAGGAGTTGTTTGAAAGGGGTAAAAATCTTGGCCTTTGGAAGACTAAGATTTTACAAAAAGCAGCTTAGGCAGGCTGCCGAAAGGAGGGGATGATGATAGAGCAAGGAGGAAAGGGCGGCCTGCCAACTGGACATGGCCGTAAGGGTTCTGACCAAGCCTGGGATTGGACCGAGAAGGGCTTTGTCCCAGCAAGCGGTGGTTCTGCCAAAAAATTGAAGATTAAAAAAGATAGCCACCCTGCACACCGCGGTAAGAAGGCGGTGCAGGTTGGCCCTTACCAGATCTATCCGGGCGGGACACGGTATCTGAAAGAAGGGGATTTTGACGGGTTTGATGTCTTGATACCCCTGGATGATACTCGGGCGATCCGTTTGGAACTGGGGCAGACAGTTCAGGTCTTGGGTTGCCCTTGGCCTGACTTTAGTCCACCACCGGATGGCTTTGAAGAGTTCTTGCTTGACAAAGTCATTCCGTTGTTGCAGGCTGGTAAAAAGGTGATGGTGTACTGCATCGGCTCTCACGGGCGAACAGGGACGTTCCTAGCGTCTCTCATCGCTTTGTTGGAGAACAGGGAGCAGACTCCGGATCCAATCTCTGCCGCTCGTAAGCGTCATTGCCACAAGTCGGTGGAAACGCTGGAGCAAGCGGAAGCGATTTTCGCTCTGCGGGGAGAAGATCTTCCCGAGAGCTACTCGAACGATCCTTCTTTGAGGGATTACTCCCTTGGCATCACCAACTACGGAACCGGGGGAAAGAGTGGCGTTTACTACTTGGAGGATTTGGCAGACGACAGCTTTAATCCTCCGGGATCATCGCGCTATGGTTATTTGGATCAAGCACGTTTGCCTGGTGGAAGCCAGGGGACGTTTGGAGCATTCGGTTCGGGTACGGGTGTAAAGGAAAGTTTCCCAACTGATAAGGAGCTAAAGTAGGCTCCGAGGAGGCAACAATGGCGTGCGGAGAGACCCCCACCACCGGCGCGGCGCCCCAGAAGAAGGCGCCGAAGGAGAACCCCATGGACATGAGCAAGGCGTTCAAGGCGCTCGGCTTCCCGGACTGGCCACTGAAGGTGGTCAAGAAGGACGGCAAGAAGGTCAACCCGTTCTTCATGGGCGGGACCGAGAGCACTGGGCAGTACCTGGTGCTGGCGGTGACCCCCAAGGGCAGGATCGGAGTGCGAGACCTGGGGCACCAGGTGCGCGTGCGGGTGGAGCCGGCCAAGGGCGTGGACCTCAAGTCCAGCTTCCCGGCCAAGTACGACTGGAAGCAGCCGGGGCAGGACGACCAGCCGCGTTACTCCAAGGTGCTGACCACGGCCGCCGAGGTCAAGATGGTGCTGGTGCGCGCGGTCAAGGCGCTCGGCATCCAGGCCGGTGAGAAGGGCGTGCTGGTCAACGACGCGGCGCCGAGCTGGTTCCACGAGGCCACGGGCTACACCCCGCCGCCCAAGCCGGAGCCCGCCGCCCCGACCCAGCCCGCGGACGAGGGCAAGAAGGCGCCGGCCAAGCCCAAGGCCGGGAAGAAGGCCAAGGCCGCCCCGAAGAAGAAGGCCGCCGCGGCCTAGTCGTAGCAGGGCTACGACATCTACAATCTAACGGTTTCTGCTTTAACCATCCCCAAAAGGGTAAATGAAAGCTCCATAGGCGGAGGTCAGCCAAATAAAGTGGCCGTAAAACCGTACGGTCAAGAGGATTGCCAGTCTAAGGATAACTCCAAAGACAAAGCACGAACCTCCGAGGACACGAGTTAACGCTTGTGTCCTCTTTTTTTATTCCTCAAATTTGTTATAATTTCAGTATCTATATTTATGTGGCTTTTAATTTCCCTAATAGGCTATTTTTTAAATGCTCTCTCCGCTGTGGTAGATAAAATTTTGATTTCCAAAAAAATTTCCAACCCCGCGGTATATGTTTTTTATATTTCTTTATTGGGACTCTTTGGTCTGGTGCTGGCGCCTTGGGGTTTGGCTTTAATAAGTTGGTGGAATTTATTTGTTTCTTTAATTGCCGGCATCTCTTTTGCTTTGGCGTTACTTTATCTTTTTAAATCTTTAAAAATTTCTGAATCCTCACGCATCACGCCTTTTATTGGCGGCTTTTCTCCGATTTTTGTTTTTATTTTTTCTTTTTTTATATTGAATGAAAGGTTGAACCCTAAACAAATTATGGCTTTTGTTGTGATTATTTTAGGCACAGTTTTAATTTCTTTGGGCAAAACCGGAAAATCTAATTCTCGCCGCGTTTATTGGTTGGCTCTTTTTTCCGCTTTCTTTTTTGGCTTGTCTTATGCTTTAACCAAGTATCTCTTTAATAATTTATCTTTTGTCAATGCTTTTGTTTGGCTGCGCTTAACCACTTTTGTCGGGGCTTTATTTTTATTACTTAGCGCTCAAAACCGACATGATATTTTTCATCAAGATAAAAAAATAGCGCGTCAATCAGGTTTTTTATTTTTGTTTGGCCAGGTTGCCGGAGCGGCCAGTTTTTTGCTTATCAATTATGCTATTTCACTCGCCAGTGTCACTTTGGTTAATGCCTTGCAGGGTTTGCAATATGCTTTTTTGCTTGTTTTAGTTTTAATTTTATTTAAATGGCGCCCCAATCTTTTGGAAGAAAAAATAAAAGGTTGGGTTTTAGTGCAAAAGATTTTGGCGATTATTTTAATTGGCTGGGGTTTGTTTTTATTAGTATGAAGAAATTTTTATTTTTGATTTTAATAATTATTATAGTTTTGGGGGCAATTTTGTGGTTTTGGAATTTTGGTAAAAATCAATCAATGGAGTTTGGAGTCACTTTTAGCAAGCCCCAGGCCGAGTATTTAGGTTTGGATTGGCAGAAAACTTACACTCAAATTTTAGATGATTTGGGTGCGCGCCGTTTGCGTTTGTTAGCTTATTGGCCAGAAATTGAAAAAGAAGAGGGGCGGTATGATTTTGGCAGTTTGGATTGGCAAATTAAGGAAGCTAAAAAAAGACAAGCTAGAATCATTTTAGTTATTGGTCGGCGTTTGCCTCATTGGCCCGAATGTCATGTGCCAGAATGGGCAAACAAATATCCAGAAAATCAGCTGCAAGAAAAAATTTTGAGATTGGAAAAAGAAATCATCAATAGGTACAAAAAAGAAAGCTCTATTATAATGTGGCAAGTAGATAATGAACCGCTGGTAAATTGGTTTGGTACTTGTCCACCGCCTGATCCCGTTTTTGTTAAAAGTGAAATTGCGTTTGTCAAAGCCAATGATTTTAGACCAATCTTAATTACCGATAGTGGGGAATTATCTTTTTGGTGGAGGGCGGCGCATTTGGGCGGAGATTTTTTTGGTACCACTATGTATAGGGTGGTGTGGAACAGTTTGTTTAATAATTATTTTGAATATAAATATCTGGTTCCGCCGGCGTTTTATAATTTAAAAGCGCGTGTGAATGGTCTTTATCCCGCTAGTGTCATAATTGCAGAGTTGCAAGCCGAACCCTGGTTAAGAGAGGATATTAGCAAGGTTTCTTTGGTGGAACAGCGTCGCTCTATGAATGCTTTAAAATTGGAACAGACGGCTAGTTTTGCCAGGCGCACGGGTTTTGGTCAGGCCTATTTTTGGGGTGTGGAATACTGGTATTGGTTAAAGGAAAAAAAGAGTGATGATTCTATGTGGTGGACAGCCAAACAAATTTTTAAAGAGGAGTTGTCTAAATAGGTACAATTTTGTTAAGATTAGTTTATGAAAAAATATAATCACAAAGAAATAGAAAAGAAGTGGCAGAAAGAGTGGATTAAAAAGGGGATTTATAAAACCAAAGAAGGTGGCGACAAACCAAAATATTATGTTTTGGATATGTTTCCCTATCCTTCCGGTGCAGGTTTGCATGTGGGCCATCCTAAGGGCTATATTGCCACAGATGTCATTGCCAGAATGAAAATGATGCAGGGGTTTAATGTTTTGCATCCAATGGGTTGGGACGCTTTTGGTCTGCCAGCGGAAAATTACGCTATCAAGAATAAAGTTCATCCATCGGTGGCTACGGAAAAAAACATCAAAATTTTTAAAAAGCAGTTGGAACTTTTGGGTTTTACCTATGATTGGGACAGAGAAGTTAATACTACCGACCCGGCTTATTACAAATGGACGCAGTGGGCGTTTTTGGAAATGTTTAAAAAAGGTTTGGTTTATGAATCAAACGAGCCTATTAACTGGTGCCCGGGATGTAAAACCGGTTTGGCTAATGAAGATTTGGAAGGAGGACTTTGTGAACGTTGTGGTTCTGTTGTAGAACGCAAGCCCTTGCGTCAGTGGGTGATTAGAATTACCGATTACGCAGAAAAATTATTGCAGGGCTTGGATAATTTGCCTGAATGGGAAGAATCCATAAAAGAGATGCAAAGAAATTGGATTGGGAAAAGCGAAGGGGCTTTGGTGACATTTAAATTAAAAGCAGGTGGGCAGGAGGAAAGTTTGGAAGTGTTTACCACTCGTCCCGACACTTTGTTTGGAGCTACTTATGTTGTCCTTACGCCAGAGCATCCTTTGCTACATAGTTTAGAAGGGGAAATTTGTAATTTGGTGGAAGTAAAAGATTACGTTGCTCTAGCAAAAAATAAATCAGAATTGGAGAGGACTGATTTGGCTAAAGAAAAAACTGGCGTGAAGTTGGAAGACGTGGTGGCCATAAATCCAGTGAATGGAGAGGAACTGCCGGTTTGGGTGGCGGATTACGTTTTGATGGGTTATGGCACCGGCGCCATTATGGCCGTGCCCGCGCATGATGAAAGGGACTATGAGTTTGCTAAGAAGTATGGATTGGGGATTAAAGAGGTGGTAGCTAAACAATTTGGTGAAGTTGAAACCAATTTTATCCGCGCCGATGGCGTGGCAGGTGTTTTGTTAAATAAAAAAGGACAGATTTATGTGTTGAAACGCCCGAATGGCGAGTATGAATTGCCGGCTGGTAGATATAATAAAGGAGAAAGTGACGAACAAACACTTAGAAGAGAAATAATTGAAGAGACAGGATTTTTGGATTTTGAGAGGGGGGATTTTTTAGGAACAATTCAGGCTAATTTTTATATTGAGGATTTAAAAATACAACGTTTAAAATATCAAAAAGGATATATTGTCAATTTAAAATCAGAAAAACAACAACCACCGCAGATGGAAGATCTTGAGGATTACACCGGTGAGTGGCAAAATTTAAAAGATGCCTTATCTTTATTTGAAAAATATAATATACAAGGTCAAGTGGAGTTTATTCGTCGCGCAATTGATCCTAAAGAAAAATGTTTTGCTGGTGAAGGCATCGCAATCAATTCTGATTTTTTGGATGGGCTTTCAACTTTAGAGGCTAAAGAAAAAATAATTAACTGGCTAAAAGAAAAAGGTTTGGGAGAAAAAAAGGTGCAATACAAAATCCGTGATTGGGTTTTTTCCAGGCAACGTTATTGGGGAGAACCAATTCCGCTGGTGAAATGTGAGAAAGATGGCTGGGTGAGCGTGCCAGAAAAAGATTTGCCATTAGAATTGCCCAAAGTTAAAAAATATGAGCCGACAGGAACAGGGGAATCTCCACTAGCTAATATCACAAAGTGGGTGAATACAACTTGTCCCAAGTGTGGCGGACCAGCCAAGCGCGAGACTAACACTATGCCGCAATGGGCCGGATCTTGTTGGTATTATCTGCGCTATGAGGATCCCAATAATAAAAAAGCATTGGTTGATAAGAATTTAGAAAAATATTGGTCGCCCATAAATTTGTATGTTGGTGGGGCAGAACATGCCACCAGGCATTTAATCTACGCGCGTTTTTGGCATAAATTTTTATTTGATATCGGCGCGGTAAACTATGATGAACCATTTACTAAATTACAACACGTCGGCTTGATTTTGGCCGAGGATGGCCGCAAAATGAGCAAGCGTTGGAATAATGTTATCAATCCTAATGATGTTGTGGGTGAATATGGCGCTGACGCTATGAGGCTCTATGAAATGTTTATGGGGCCATTTGGTCAGCCTTGTGCTTGGAGCACCAAAGGCGTGGTAGGCATGAGAAGGTTTTTAGAGAGAATTTGGAACTTTTCACAAAAAATTAAATGGGCCAAAGAGACAAATAAAGAATTGAGAAGAGAAATTGAAAAAACAATTAAGAAAGTGACCGATGATATTGGAGAATTGAAATTTAATACAGCCGTTTCGCAATTAATGATTTTTGTTAATAATTTAAATGATTCTTCCATCATTAGCCAAGACGATTTTGGAAAATTTATTAAACTCCTGGCTCCTTTTGCTCCGCATTTGGCAGAGGATATTTGGCAGGAACTAGGTAATAAGAAAACAATCTTTCAATCTGCTTGGCCAGAGTTTAACGCCGAATTGGCCAAAGATGAAACTTTTATTTTGGCTGTGCAAGTTAATGGTAAATTGCGTGATACTTTAGAGGTGGCGGTGGATATTACAGAAGAAGAGGCCAAAAGAATTGTTTTATCTAGCGAAAAAATTAAAAAATGGCTGGAAGGCAAAGAACCTAAAAAAATTATCTTTGTTAAGGGTAAGCTGTTAAGTATTGTTGTTTAATCAATTTAATTTAAGGGGGAGATGTTCTTAGAAAAAATAGCCGAATCTCAATCCAAATTTTTTTTGTTCGGTTTGGTTAGTTTTATTATAGGGATAGCCGGTGCTTCTGTTTTGGGTTTAACTAGAAAAAATTTATTTTTTCTTAGTTGTTGTTTAATTTTGCTTTTGGTATCTTTAGGAATCACAATCTCTAAAAAATGGCGAGTATTAATTGTGCTCTCCATTTTTTTGTTTTTAGGGGTTTGGCGTTTTGTTTTATCGGAACCTGCTAAAAGTCCGCAAAATTTGCGTTTTTTTACCGGCCACTTAGTAATTGTTAAAGGAATACTTATTAGTGCTGGGGAAATTTCCGGCAATTATCAAAGAGTTTATCTAAACTCTCAAGCTTTAAAATTTTTTGTTGATGATAATTATAAAAAAATTCAAGGAAAAACCATTTTATATTTAGAAAAATATCCTTTACATGATTTTGGTGAAGAGGTGGAAGTGCGTTGTAATTTAACAGATCCTAAGGAATTACTAAAAGACGATCAATTTTCTTATGCGGCTTTCTTGCAAAAAGAAGGAGTTTGGACGGCTTGTTTTAATGCCCAAATTATTAGCAATCTTCAACCTCGGCATTTTTCTTTTTATAAAATTTTTTTGGATTTGAGAAATTACTTTAACCAAAAAATAAATTATCTTTTGCCGGAGCCGCAATCTTCTTTTTTGCGAGGGCTCTTATACGGCGACAGAACTACTTTTCCACCGGAATTGAGAAATGCTTTTAGTAAAACCGGAGTCACTCACATTATTGCTATTTCCGGTTATAACATTACTATTATCGTGGTTGGTCTTTTGGTGTTGTTAAAATTTTTTGGTCTTAGCCGTCGCCGCGCCTTTATACTAATCTTGGGAGTAATATTGTTTTTCATTTTGTTAAGCGGTGCCTCGGCGTCGGTAATTCGTGCCGGCCTTATGGGTGTTTTGGTTTTATGGGGTAGACAAATAGGGCGCCAATCTTCAGCCGGCCGAGTTTTAATTTTAGCGGCCGCCATTATGCTATTATTTAATCCGCGTCTGCTTTTATTTGATGTTGGTTTTCAATTGTCTTTTTTATCCACCCTGGGCCTAATTTATTTTTCACCAATTCTGGAAAAAATTTTGGTTAAAATTTCAGCTCTTTGGGGGCTAAAAGAAATTATTATAGCTACTTTTTCCGCTATCATTTTTACTTCGCCTTTAATTATTTATACTTTTGGACAATTTTCCCTGGTAGCACCTTTGGCTAATTTGTTAATTTTGCCGGTCGTTCCTTTAGCTATGCTTTTAGGTTTTTTGTGCTTATTTTTAGGCATAATTTATCTGCCTTTGGGAAAAATTATTGCCTATGCGGCCTGGGCCGTCTTAAGTTATATTTTAAAGGTGGCGGAATATTTGGCCGGTTGGAAATTTTCTGCCTTAAATTTATCCCTGCCTTGGTGGCTCGCGGCGTTATTTTATTTATTTTTAGTTTATTTAATTTATGTTAATTCTAAAAAAAGCAAAATCTAGAAAAATTTTTTGGCCACAGCGGTTATGTTTAACCAAATCTGGTGTGCTTTTAATTTTTTTATTATCAACTATTTTTTTATCAGGCTGTTCTGCTGTCGCGCAGAATTTTTCTCTCCCGCCGTCTTTGTCTAAATCTGTTTTGCGAGTTATTTATTTTGATGTGGGGCAAGGGGATTCGGCGTTGATTATGACGCCAGAGAACCAAACCATTTTAGTTGATGGTGGATCGGATGATAAAGTACTGTCGCGTTTAGGTACCTATTTGCCGCTTGGCCAAAAAAAGATTGACGTAATGATTTTAACCCATCCGCATGCCGATCATTTAGATGGTTTGGTGGAGGTCTTAAAACGTTATGAAGTGGGTCGTATTTATTATACAGGAGTATTACAAACTACAGGAACTTTTTTGGAGTGGCTAAAAATGATTAAAGAACAAAAAATTACTTTAAATCTTGTTAAAACAAAAGAAGATGTAAAGGTTGGTGGGGTTAAATTAGATTTTTTGTATCCTATAAGAGATTTATCGGCTTTGGGTCCGGCTGATTTGAACAAGCCGGAATTAAAAAGTTTGGCGCTTAGTAATTTAAATAATACTTCTATTGTTTTTAAATTGATTTTTGGTCGAACAAGTTTTTTGTTCATGGGTGACGCGGAAGTTCCGGTAGAAAAAGAGTTGTTTGCTCAAGATGCAGATGTGCAGGCTGATGTTTTAAAAATTGGCCATCATGGCAGTAATTCTTCTACCAATGAAGAATTTTTAAAGGCTGTGAATCCAAAATATGCCATAATTTCTGTTGGCAAAAATAATGATTTCGGCCATCCACATTTACGCACACTGCGGCGGTTAGAAAGACACGGAGTGGAAATTTTAAGAACGGATGAAATGGGAAGTGTAGAATTGTTGAGCGATGGGGAAAAAGTGGGGAAAAAATAATTTGAACGGCTCTTTTTGATAATAAAAAAGCCCCGTGACAGAAAGCCTTTGTTATAGGCTTCTGTCAGGGGGCAAGTGCTAGTGTTGCTCCTTGGGGATGATGGTGTACAGGCCGGCGTTTGGCCAGGGAGCATCGAACACCTCTCCGGCGCCGTTGTCGAAGAGGCGGTGCAGGTTGATCACCCCGCCTTCGCCCTCGGAGAACGCCCATTTGTGCACGGGGAAGGAGGTGGTTCGATCGAATGATCTCCCATCCTTGCGGTAGCTCTGCCAGCGCATGGCGAAGACCGTGTCCGGGTAACCCTCCACGGCCGCGCTCTCAATGTGGCCGTGCACTGGCTCCCGGCCGAAAGTCTGGTGCTCCACGATAACCGCACCCTCCAGGTTCCGTCCTTGTAGTCCTTCCAAGGTCTTCATCCTTTGCTCCTCCATTTAAGGCGATTTTAAGGTCCACTTTTAACCTAAAATTATAGCACATTTTAGGCATTTTGTCAAGAGGTGTGCTAAAATGTATTAAGTTATGTTGAAACGCTTATTTTTTGCATCTTTTATCTTTTTTTTTCTTATCGTCTTACCAGCTAAAGCCGAAGTTTTGGATTCGGATAAGGATGGTCTTTCTGATGTAGATGAAATGTACATTTATCATACTGATCCTCAGCTGGCCGATACTGACGGCGACGGTTATTTAGATAATCAAGAGGTTTCTAAAGGTTTTTCGTCGCTAGTAGCCGGTAAACAATTAAAAGAAGTTGATTCAGATAATGACGGCTTAAATGACGCCCAAGAATTAATTGTGGGTAGTGATTTAGGAAAAGCCGATACTGACGGTGATGGTTATTCAGATGGTTTAGAGGTGGATAGGGGCTTTGATCCTTTAAACTCTAGCACAGAAAAAATTGCCAAAAAAATAGAAGTTGATTTAAAAACGCAAACTCTGGTTTATTATTTTGGGGATAAAAAAATGGACGAGTTCTTAATCTCTTCGGGCATTCCCAGTCTGCCTACTCCTAAGGGGCAATTTGAAATTTTAAAGAAAAAACCAATAATCAATTACAGTGGTCCTGGATATTATCTTCCCAACACCAAATGGAATTTGCTTTTTACTTACAAAGGAGGGCTGGGTGTTTTTGTTCATGGAGCTTATTGGCATAATAATTTTGGTCACCCTATGAGCCATGGTTGTGTTAATGTGGCTTATAGTAATATGGAAGATTTATATAATTTTAGTGAAGTAGGCACAAAAGTGGTTATAAGATAGTTTTTATGAAAATTTTTTCCGTTTCCGAATACTTACAATTTCTTAATGATACTTTAATTTCTCTTGATCCTTATCGTACTATTGTGGTAGAAGGCGAGATAACCGGTTTTAAAGTTTCTCAACAAAAATGGATTTGGTTTGATATAAAAGATGAAAACGGATTGTTATCTTGTTTTGCCACAACTTGGACGCTAAAGGTTCCTTTGGAAGATGGCATGAAAGTTCGTGTCACCGGTTATCCCAAGGTTTACCCCAAATCCGGCAAAATGTCTTTTACTGTTAATACCTTAGAACTGGTGGGTGAAGGGACTTTAAAAAAGGCTTATGAGGCGCTGAAGAAAAAAATGCAAACCGAAGGATTATTTGATGAGGCCCGCAAGAGGCCTTTGCCAAGATTTCCCCAACGTCTTGCTTTGATAACTTCGCCCGAGGCTGCTGCTTACACAGATTTTGTACGGATTTTAAACAATCGTTGGGGTGGAGTGGAGGTGGATTTTCTCCCTGTAAGTGTGCAAGGACAAACAGCAGTGGAAGAAATTTTGCAGGCTTTTATATGGTTAAATGTGCACGCTTCTGATTATGACGTTTGTGTTTTGACGCGTGGAGGAGGATCTATGGAAGATTTGATTGCCTTTAATAGCGAAGAAGTGGCTCGTGCTGTTTACGCCACTCGTCTGCCAGTGGTTTGCGGTATTGGTCATGAACGCGATGAGTGCTTGGCAGAGTATGTGGCCGATGTTAGGGCCTCTACGCCGTCTAATGCGGCAGAATTGGTTGTCCCTAGTCGCGGAGAAATTTTGTCGGAATTAAATTTTACTTTCGAGCAAATGGAAAGTACTTTAAATTTTAAAATCAAAAGTTTAAATCATCAGGTTGATCAACTTTTTTCTTTTATTGAACAGGGAATTAGAGAACCTCTTATTAAATGCCGCGAGCTTTTAATTAAATTTCAAAATAATTTTGACGGATTTTTTTATCAGATTAAAAATTATTTTGATAATCTTAATTCTTTTGACCGGCTTTTAAATAATTTAGATCCTAAAAGATTGCTTCAAAGAGGTTATGGTATCGTGCATGGCCCCAAAGGAATTGTTAAAAGTATTAAAGAGGTAGCTTTGGGGGATAATCTTATGATAGAATTAGGAAAAGGCAACCTGGGAGCCAAAGTGACCAAACTTAATAATTAAAATTTTATGTCTGCTAAAACAAATAAAATAAATTTTGCTAAAGCTTATAACGATTTGCAAAAAACTGTGGAATGGTTTGAAAAGGGTAATGTGGATTTGGAGGAAGGTGTTAAAAAATTTGAAGAGGGTATAATTTTAGTTCAGGAATTAAAAAAATATTTGGGCAATATAGAAAATAAAGTAAAACAAATTAAAATAAAATTTGAAAAAGATGAAGCAGTAGAAAGAGATGAAGAAGACGAAGAGGATACGGCTACTTTGTTTTAAAAAATTTTATAATTAAAAATTCTTTTTTAAAAGTATGAAAAATTATTCACGCAAAAAATCCACGGCGGGCAAGGTGGCTTTTCGTTCTCCCAGCCGCAGTCAAGCCAATCGTTCTATTGAAGTAAGAGATGTTAAGGCCGGTTGTTGCAAGAGTGGTTTAAAAGGCAGGTGTTCTTGCTAATTATGCCCAGAAAAATTATTGTTTTATCATTAGGCGGATCTTTAATTATTCCTAAAGAGGGTTTTAATTTGGAATTTTTACAAGGTTTTAAAAAATTGATTTTAGATTTTCTTAAAAAAGAATGTCGGTTCATAATTGTTTGCGGCGGTGGGCAAACTGCCAGAAATTATCAAAAAGTAGCCTATGACTTGGGAGATTTGGAAACAGATGATATAGATTGGATAGGTATTCACTCTACCAGACTGAATGCCCATTTAATGAGAACAATTTTTCGTGATGTAGCACATCCGGCTGTAATTAAAGATCCGACAAAAAAAATAAAATGGACGGAAAAAATTTTAATTGCCGCTGGTTGGAAGCCGGGTTGGTCTACAGATTATGACGCGGTAAAATTAGCGGAACTTTATGGGGCCAAAACCGTGATTAATCTTTCCAACACCGAATATGTTTATAACAAAGATCCGCGTAAATTTTCTGATGCCGTAAAATTTGAAAAAATATCTTGGAGCGATTATAGAAAAATAGTAGGTGATGTTTGGGAGCCGGGGGCCAATTGGCCTTTTGATCCGGTCGCCAGTCGCGAGGCGCAAAAAATAGGCGCCAAGGTAGTTGTAATGAATGGTTTAAATTTAAAAGAAGTGGTCAAAGCCATTTTGAATAAGCCTTTTAAGGGCACAATTATTACTTGACATTTTTTATATTCTCATCTATAATATCTTTAACCATAGATAGCAGGTAGCCCTTAAGGCTTTAATTTCCTGCCGAGGTGAGCTAATTTTGTCTTAAATAAGGCAAAATAGGTCGAAGCAAACCCGTTTTCAAGTCTGTGGCAGAACACAGATTTTTTGTTTACAATTATGCCTAAGAGTAGAAATCAAAAAGAGTCGGTAATTAAAACCTTAGTGGAGGCTTTAAAAGAATCCAAGATGGTTATTTTGACTGACTTCAAAGGTTTAAAAGTTAAGGACATTACCAATTTAAGACGTGAATTATCCAAAAATAATTCTGAATGCGCTGTTATTAAAAAAACCTTAATGAATTTGGCTTTTAAAGAAGCCGGTATCAATTATGACGCTAAAACTTTACCGGGCCACATTATTGGTTTAAATTTTGACTTTGGTGATAAATTAGATGCGGTAAAAATAATTACCAAGTTTTCTAAGACCAATGACAAAATGGCGCTTTTAGGAGGCCTTTGGCAGAATTCTTTTATTTCCGCCAACGAAGTAAAAGTTTTGTCCACCTTGCCTTCTCGCGAAGAACTTTTGGCCAAATTGGTTGGTTCTATCCAAGCCCCAATCTCCGGTTTTGTAAATGTCTTGGCCGGAAATTTACGCGGACTTGTACAAGTTTTTAACGCTTATAAAGATAAAAAAGTAACAGCTTAATTTAATACAACTATGAGTGAAGAAAAAAATGTAGTTGTTCCCGAGAAATTTAAAACTCTCGTTGAACAAATTGAGAAATTGTCGGTTTTAGACTTAGCCGAATTGGTTAAAGTCTTGGAGGAAAAGTTTGGTGTTTCCGCCGCCGCTCCAGTTATGGCTATGGCCGTTGGTGCCGTCACTGCCGCTCCTGCCGAAGAAGAAAAGACTTCTTTTAATGTGGAATTATTAGAAGCCGGCGCCAACAAAATCAATGTGATTAAAGTTGTGCGTGAAGTTACCGGGTTGGGACTTGCCGATGCTAAGGCTTTGGTTGATGGTGCTCCTAAAATGGTAAAAGAAGGCGCTGATAAAGCCACTGCCGAATCCATCAAAAAGAAAGTTGAAGAAGCCGGCGGAAAAGTTGCCTTAAAATAAATTGGTTTTAAAAAAATCTCCGTTTCAACGGAGATTTTTTTAATATTTAGCGCTGTATATTTTATCGTGGTTTAAAAGGTAAATTTTTTTTTGTTTTTCATCAACGGAAAAGTCTTTAAGATCGTCCCATTCGGCAGCCGTTAATTGAGAAAATAATTTATTGGTTATTTTATTCCAAATAATTACTCTTTTTTTATCTTGATCCAAGACAAAAAAATTATCTGAACCGTTTTTAGTATAAATTTTTGTGGCGGTAGATAAAACCGGATCCAGCAAATTTAAATCAAATGATTGTAATACCCCATTTTCTAATTTGTATATTTGACCGTTATTTTTTGATAAATAAATATTACCGTCAATCATTAGCGAAGTGGCGCCGGTGAAATCCACTTTGGTTTGTTTTTTAAGCCATTCTTCCCCTTTGCCAAAACCGGTGGTAGAAGGCAGATGCTTAAAAATTTGATTGTTTTGAATGTCTAAAGAGTAGAGCTTGGCATTATAGGTGGCGGCTAAAGATATTTGATTACTTTGGTTGGGTAAAACAATTTGGCTGGAGGAAAAAGTTTCATTATCGGGGTCAAATTGAATGATTTCATTATTTTTCAAAACTAAAAGAATGGAATTATCTTTTTGCACGCCTGCATAAATTAAATCGGATAATTTATCATTGATTATTTTTTTGGTTTTTTGTGTGGCGGAATTGTAAATGTAAAGTGTGGGGGAATTAACCGCTAAAAAAATAAATCCAGTGGAAGTTTTAAAGAAAGCCTCGGGACCTTTTTCCATTTTAAGGGCTTTTAAATTCAGCTCATCTTGTGGAACAACGGTTTGAATTTTTTGCATTTTGTAGATGATTTGTTTAAGATCGTTAGAAAGATCGGAATAAGTTTTTCTTTGGTTATTTGTTACCGCAGGAAGCTGTGTCAGTAGCTCTTTGGCCTCTTTGGATAATTCTTGCGCCCGATCTTCATTTTTATAGATAAGATTAGAGTCCGCTTCATCTATTTTTTCTTTTATAGAAGTGACTATTTGCATGTAGGAGGCTGTCTCCTGCACTGTTTTTTGGCGGTGATAGTTGAAAGAAAGGTTAATAATAACAGCTATCAAAGCTATCACGCAAAGAGTCCACAAAATTCTTTTTTTAATTTCGATGGCTAAATACTTTTTAACTAAATAAATAAAAGGAATTTTAATTTGGGCCGCAGTTTGTTTTATTCCCAGATTCAAAGTTTCCTTGGCTTTGTTTGGTGTTCGCCACTCTATTTTTAATAGAAAAATGATTGTTTTTTTAAAAGCTAAGTAAAATTTATAAATTGTTTGGCCCAAAATTGTTAAGATTTTTTGCACTAAATTTCTTAACTTTCCTTGCCAGCCAGTTAACCGGGTATAAATTTTGGTGATTTTTTTAATTGTTTCTGTGTCTTCTTTTTTAGCTGTCCCTGAATTTTTGTTTTTTCTTTCACGCAAATATTTTTTGATGCTATTGAAAAGAGCTGGAGACATAATCTGTGCTGTTTCTTTTTGTTTTGTCATTAGTTGGCGGACAGATTCATTGGGGGTTAGTTTAAAAGCAGACGGTCTTTCTATTGTTTCATTGTTTTCCGGCCAAGCCAATAAAATTCCTCCAAAAGCAGCGTGATTTTCAATTTCATTAAGCAGAGTTTCCAAACGCGGACAAATATCTTCTAATTTATTGCCAGTAATTATTTTTTGTAAACGATCTGTGGTTAAATAATTAAAAGTCGTTGGGGTGGCAAATAAAGTAAAATTATTATGATGAATGGTTCCGGAGACAAGATTGGGAAAAAAAACGTTTCCCTCGTTTTCCACAGAATAATTTTTAATCAGATCAATGTTTTTATATTCGTCGTTTTCTTTATAAAAAATGTGGGCGCCGATTCTTCCTCCTACGGCAAATTGCATTTGTTCATTGCGCAATGATCCAAAAAGAATACTGATAGTGGATAATTGTTGACTGTCAAAATTTTCTCGCAAAAAATTATTGCCCCATTCCAGGGTGTTTTCAAAAGCAATTAAAGGAGATTCCCTTTCCAATTCTTGGTATTTTTTAGCCAGTTGATTAATAAAAATTTGGATTTTATTTTTTAAATCCAAATTTGAGGACAAGATTTCTCCTAGAATGAAAATTCTTTCCTTATTGGCTCCGCCGTGAATTGCCGGACCTAAAAAAATGATTATCTGTGATCTGTCTCTGGCGGGTGGTTGAATTAAAAAAGTATTCAATTCCGGCTTGTCCAGCATATGGGGACAATCTAGAAAAATAAATAAGCTGTCTTGCTGTTTAAATCTTTTTGTATTATACTAAATTTAAAGTCAAGGCACAAGAAAAGTGCTTTTAATTTAACCAAACATGCTTGAACATCTTTTTGGTTCAAAAACCAGACTTAAAGTTTTAAAGTTTTTTTTGGCTAATCCGGACAAGGATTTTTTTGTTAGGGAACTTTCTCGGAAGTTAGGCCTGCCTATTAATGCCATCAGGCGCGAATTAGGTAATTTATCCGCCTTGCAAGTGGTGATGGATAGCGACAAAAAGGATTCCCTGGATAAGTCTCCGGGGGCAGAAAAAAGAAAATATTACAAATTAAACACCGGGGGTCACTTAAATAAGGAATTGGAAAATCTTTTAATTAAGGATAGGTTTTCTAAAGAACAAAATTTTATTTCCTCTTTAAAAAATTTAAGCGGAATAGAATTTTTGCTTTTAAGCGGCCATTTTGTGGAAAATAAGGGATCCTCGGTGGATATTTTGCTGGTGGGCACAATTTTACCCAAAGAGGCGGAAAAGACAATTAAAAATTTTGAAAAAGAAACAGAAGAAGAATTACGCTACACTTTGATGAAAACAAAAGAATTTATTTTTCGCCGTGATGTGGCCGATAAATTTTTGTCCGACGTTCTAAGCGATAAACACTTGATTTTGATTGATAAAATTAAAGTTCCCAAAAGTCTTTTTTAATTATGCCTTCCATTGTTTTAATTGATGTCACCAAGTTGGGCGTGCTGACCCTTAAACTTTTGCGGGATAAAAAAGTAATAAAAGAAAAAAATAAAAAAGGAAGGCGCTTAAACCTTTTATTTTTTTTGGATAGTTTCCTAAAAGAAAACAATCTCTCTTGGAATAAAATTAAAGGATTGGTTTTGTTGGAGGGAGAAGGGAGCTTTTCCGGAGTACGCCAGGCCGTGGCTGTTTTAAACATTTTAGTCTTGGCAAAAAAAATTAAGGTTATCGGTTTGGATATAAAAAAAAATTCCACTAATGAAAAATTAATTTTAGAAATAGAAAAAAAATTTAATCACCCCGCATCTTTTATTAAGCCGCTTTACGGCGGAGAGCCTAATATTACCTTGCCGCGTCAAAAAAATTAATTTATGTCAGATTATTTTAAATATAGAATCTTAGAAATTATCCCGGGGTTTCTTGTTTGGACAACCTTAATTTTGTCCGTTATTTTATCTTTTGTTAAACCTCTGTGGTTGATTTATTTTATTATCGTTTTTGATTTGTATTGGTTTTTAAGAGTTAGTTATTTTATTTTTTACCTTTTTCTCTCCGGCTTTAGAATGCGCCGAACTTTAAAAATTGATTGGCAAAAAAAATTGGAGGACGAAGTTCCTGGTTGGCAAAAATTAGTTCATTTGGTTTTCTTGCCCACTTATGAAGAATCTTTTGAAATTATAGATGCAACTTTAAAAAATTTAACCCAGGTTAACTATCCTTTGAACAAAATAATTATTGTTTTGTGCGGAGAAGCCAGGGATAAGGCACAATTTGAAAAAAATGCCTTTGAGTTGGAAAAAATTTATGGCAGTTTTTTCAAAAAGTTTATTGTCACTGTTCATCCGGTTGATATGCCCGGAGAAATTCCCGGCAAGGGATCTAATTTAAATTATGCCGGTCATCTGGTGCAACAAATGATTGATGGATGGCAAATTCCTTACGAAGATATTGTTGTTTCCAGTTTTGATATAGACACTAGAGTTCACAAAAATTATTTTGCCCATCTTTCTTATTTATATTCCACGGTGGAAAATCCCCTGAGAGCTTCTTATCAGCCGGTGGCCCTATACAATAATAATATTTGGGAAAGTAATCCCTTGCTTAGAGTGACTGCTTTTGGTACCACTTTTTGGATTATGACAGAATTAGAGAGGCCGGATCGGCTTTTTACTTTTTCTTCACATAGTATGTCTTGGCAGGCCTTGGTTGATGTGGGTTTTTGGCAAAAAAATATCGTCACAGAAGATTCGCGTATTTTTTTACAATGCTTTTTACGTTATGGTGGGGATTACCGCGTGGTGCCTATGTATTTACCGGTTTCCATGTACACGGCTAAAGGAGAAAATTTTTGGGACAGTGTAAAAAATCTTTATAAACAACAGCGCCGCTGGGCTTGGGGTGTGGAGCATTTTCCTTTTATGGTTTGGCATTTTAAAAAACACAGGCATATTTCTTGGGGTAAAAAAATTAAGTATCTATTTAATTTGGGAGAGGGGATGTATTCTTGGGCCAGTGTGCCAATTTTAATTTTCATTTGTGGTCGCCTGCCTCTTTATTTTGCTCCAGAAGCCGTGCGCAGTATGGCCATTTATCAAAACACACCTTTCACTTTAGAAAATTTAATGAATCTATCAATGGCCGGTATTGTTTTTTCTTCAATTTTCAGTCTCTTTCTTTTACCCCCGCCGACAAGGCGTAAACACTGGGGATATTTAATAATGATTCTGCAGTGGATTCTTTTGCCCGTCACCTTAATTATTTTTGGTTCTGTCCCTGCCATTGATGCTCAAACCAGACTGATGTTTGGCAAGTATTTAGGTTTCTACGTTGCCAAAAAGAAATAAGTCCGTTATTAACTGTTTGATATTTTTATGGAAAAATCACCCCTGATTCAACCATTTGCCCACAGAGAAAGACGTTTTAAATATTGGAAATTTTTTTCCGTTGTCTTTTTTTCATTGTTGATTTTTGGTCTTGGTTTTTGGTTCTTTTATAAAAATAGTTTCATTAATAACAAACAAGAAGAAACTTTTTTTAATCAAGCGGAAAGTTTTAAAGATGCGCTTTCTTTTGTGCCCTCTTTTTTGGGTTTTACCAGACCTCAGACTTATTTGGTTCTGTTTTTGAATAATACGGAAATTAGACCCGGCGGGGGTTTTATTGGCAGTTATGCCTTAGTTAAGGTTGATAGCGGAAAGATTGATATTTTAAAAACCGACGGTTCGGAAAATTTGGATTGGGCGGCTCCCACAGATTTTAGAGTAGAATCGCCAGCGCCTTTGAAAAAGTTTTTGAAGCAAGAGCTTTGGTTTTTTAGAGATTCTAATTGGTCGCCGGATTTTCCCACTTCAGCCAAAACCTCCTTGTGGTTTTATCGTTTTGAGGGAGGAATAAACGGTTCTAAAATTGACGGTGTTTTAGGTTTAACTCCTACGGTAGTAGAAAGATTAATGGCGCTTACAGGGCCTTTAAGTGTCAGGGATAAGAAATTTTCTGCTGAAAATTTTACCGAGGCTTTGGAGTATCACGTGGAATACGGTTACAAAGATGAAGGGGCAAAAAAAGAGGAACGTAAATCTATAATTAAAGATTTAAGTTTTGAGTTGTTAAAAAAAGTCACCTCCTTGCCCCCTTGGAAGTGGCAGGATTTGTTGAGTTTGGGAATGGATTTATTTAAACAAAAACAAATTATGATTTTTAGCAACAACGAAGAGTTGCAAAAAAATTTAGAAAGAAATAATTGGTCCGGCGCTATCAAGAAAACCGATTCCGATTATCTTTTGGTGGTAGATGCCAATTTGGCCAGTTTAAAAACCGATCCGGCCGTTAAGCGAAAAATTAAATATGAACTTAGTTTGGAAGGAAATGATTATAAAGCCAGGGTATCTATTGAATATGACCACGGGGGAGAGTTTGATTGGAAAACTACGCGCTATCGTACTTATACTAGAATTTATGTTCCGGAAGGTTCGCGTCTGATCAGTGCCGATGGTTTTATAAATGAGCAGAATAAAAAAGTTGAAGCAGATGTGAGTAATGATTTGGATAAAGTTTTTTTTGGCGGTTTTTTAAGTGTGGAACCAAAAACCAAGAAAACTTTAACTATTGAATATTTTTTGCCTCCAAGAGTTGCCGAACAAATTAAAAATGGTTCGTACACATTATTTGTTCAAAAGCAATTGGGTTCTATCGGATCGGCGTTGACAGTAGATTTGAATTTTGATAAGACAGAAGGGGAGGAGAAGAGTTTTTCTCAAGATACGGATTTAACCGTAGACAGAGAGTTTAAAATAAATGAGATTAAATAGGAAGTTTTAGCCGCTCTCACTTAATTTATGTTTTTAAAGAAATTGGCCATTGATTTAGGCACAACCAGTATTTTGGTTTATGTGCCGGGAAGAGGCGTGGTAATAAACGAACCCTCGGTTGTTGCTATTTCTAAAAATGATAATAAAATTTTGGCAGTGGGCATAGAAGCGCATGATATGCTTGGTAGGACACCTGATACTATAGTGGCCAGCCGTCCTTTAAAAGACGGTGTCATTGCTGATTACAAAGCCACCGAAGCCTTACTGCGTTATTTTATCAATAAGGCCTTAGGCGGGGTGCATCTTTTTAGGCCGGAAGTTATGGTGGCGGTGCCCGGTGGTATTACTTCCACTGAAAGACGCGCCGTAATTGATGCCACTATTGCTGCCGGAGCTCGCGCTGCTTATATTATTAAAGAACCAATCGTTGCGGCTATTGGCGCCGATATTCCCATTGGTAGCGCTTCCGGTCATTTGATCATTGATATTGGTGGCGGCACAGCGGAAATGGCCGTACTTTCTTTGGGTGGCATTGTTTGTAGCCGCTCAGTCAGAATCGGTGGCAATAAATTAGATAAATCAATTCAGGAATTTACACGCCGTAAATATAATTTGGCAATTGGCGAACGTACGGCTGAAGAAGCTAAAATAGAAGTGGGTTCAGCAACGTACTTAGATAAAAAATTGACCATGGAAGTAAAGGGTCGTGATATGATAAATGGTCTGCCTCGCACTATTGTTTTGTCTTCTGACGATATTACCGAAGCTATCCAAGATGATTTGCTGGGAATGGTGTCGGCCTTAAAAGAAGTTTTGTTTGATACGCCCCCCGAGCTTTCCGCAGATATAATGAATAAAGGCATGGTTCTATCCGGCGGAACATCGCAATTAAGAAATATTGATCAACTTTTTTCCAAAGCCATTGGTGTGGCGGCTTTTGTAGCCGACGATCCGGTGCTTTGCGTGGTCAAAGGGGCGGGTATTGCTCTGGAAAATTTAGACGCCTATAAACGTTCCATTTTAGCTACAAGATAAAAGTAAAAAATAAAAAACCGGCGCTCAATTGTGAGTGTTGGTTTTTTATTTAGCTCTTGCCAAAAGGTATCTAAAAAGGTTATTCTGATAACAAGTTTGTTTATTTTCAGTACCACTAAACAAAGATATTATTATGCTATTTTTAATAGATGCCTCCCGTGCCAATAATGAACAAAAAACCGGCGTAGAATGGTATGCTTATTTTGTCATCCAAGAACTAAAGAAGATTATCCCTGGCGACTGGCAAGTAATTCTTTACAGCCGTGAAAAATTAAAAGGTGAATTAGCCAATTTACCGCCTAATTGGCAGGAAAAAGTTTTAAGTTGGCCGCCGCGGCGTCTTTGGACGCAGGTGCGTCTTTCCTTGGAAATGCTTAGATTTAATCGGCATAGTGATGTTGTTTTATTTGTGCCGGCTCATGTTTTACCCCTTTTTTGCCCGATCAAAACTTTAATCACCATTCATGATTTGGGCGGCTTGCGTTTCCCCCGAGGCTATTCTTTTTTTGAAAGGTTTTATTCCCGCTTTGCCAGCCGATTTGCTCTTAAGAGGGCCACCATTATTACGCCATCTAATTTTGTTAAGGAAGAAATTAAGTATATTTTTAAAAAAGGGAAAGTGGAAACAATTTATAATGGCTTTGATAATATTTCTTTTAAAGAAAATCTGGACAAAAATTTAATTGAGAACACAAAGAAAAAATATGGCTTGCGGAAAAAATATTTTTTAACCATTGGGCGGTTGGAAGAAAAAAAGAACACCAACGGTATCATTCAGTCTTTTAATATTTTTAAAAAAGACAACCCTAATTTTCAGTTATTACTTTTAGGTAAACCGGGTTTTGGTTTTGCCAGAGTTAAACAAGAGGCGGAAAATTCCCCGTGGAAAGAAGATATTATTTTTCCTGGTTGGGTGGAGGAAAAAGACGTGCCTTATCTTATGGCCGGAGCCGAGGCTTTTGTCTTTCCCAGTTTTTATGAAGGTTTTGGTATACCAATTGTTGAATCTTTTGCCGTAGGAACCCCGGTTATCACTTCTAATCTAGCTTCTATGCCAGAAATTTCTCATGGTGCCGCCTTATTAGTTAATCCTTATCAACCAATAGAAATTGCCACGGCTTTGGAAGAATTAATTAAAGATGAAAATTTAAAAAGAGAGATTATTTTAAAAGGTTTTATTAGGGCTAAAGATTTTAGCTGGAAGGCGACAGCTAAAGGAGTTTTTGAGGTTGTCTTAAGGCTGATAAAATGATATAATGGACCAGTGATTTAAAATATTTGGCTAGAATTAAAAATATGGTAGGAAATGAAGCACAAAGGGAGTTTTTGCACCGAGCTTGGGAAAAAGGAAATTTATCTCACGCTTACTTGTTTGTAGGAGCTGTTGGATCAGGAACGAGGGAAATGACCAAAGAATTGCTTGGCTGGTTTAAGAAAGGAAAAATTAGTTTAGAAGATGGCGGGGGAGCCGAATGGCTTTTAGTTAAAAGGGAAATTGATTTAAAAAGTGGCAAAAAACATAAAGACATCTCTATTGATGGTGTTCGGAAAATTAGAGATTATCTTAATCATTTTTCTTTGGTTGGCGGGCGGCAAATTGTAGTAGTAGATGAGGCGGAATTTTTAAGCAAAGGAGCCGCTAATGCTCTTTTAAAAACTTTGGAAGAACCCCGGGCTAAGGAGGCCTTACTTATACTTTTGACTAGTGATGAAAGTTTACTTTTGCCTACTATTAAATCACGTTGCCAAATAATTCGTTTTTTACCCGTGGCCACAAAAACCATTTATCAATCCCTCCTTAAAGAAGGGGTGGATCAAAAAAAGGCTTTAGAAATTGCCGGTTTATCTTTTAATCGTCCGGCTAAAGCCGAAAATTTATTAATTGATATAGCCACTTATGATTTTTATAAAACGGAAGCTGAACGTTTTTTAAAATCACTAAAAGGGACTTTAAAAGAAAGATGGCGAATACTAGAAAGTTTTTTTAAAGATAAAGAAGACCATATAGAGGCTAGGGATAATTTGATAAACATTTTGGATATTTGGCTAAGTTTTTGGCGCGACTTGTTTTTACTTAAGTTAGATAACAAAGAGGACTTGATTAAAAATATTTCCTTTTTACCGGATTTAAGAGCGCAGTCAGGAAAAAGAAAAATTGGTGAAATAAGAGAAATAATTAAAAAAATAGAAGAAGCCCAGGTTATGTTAAGACAGAATATTCATCCGCGTTTAATTTTAGAAAATTTAATCCTTTTTTATTATTAATTTAAATCATATTTTTGCGCCGGTTAAGTCTGGCAGAAAATTTTATCAGTATGCGTAAATTTTTTCTTTTTTCTTTTTTCTTAATAGCCACCTTAGTTTTAGTTGGCGTTGGTTGCGTACAAATTGGTTCTGCGCCAGCCGTGACCGATGGTGGGATTTTTAAAAGCGGTGATAAGGGTGCAACTTGGGTTTCCAGATCACAATTTTTAACAATTGGCGGACAAGTTTTGAATTTTTCTAAAGAAGCGGTATTAAGCCTTTCATTTGATCCGCAGGATCACGCCGCTCTTTACGCGACCGGCGTTAATACCGGCTTACTTTTTAGTTATAATGGTGGCAATGGTTGGCAAAAACCAGAACAAATTAAGGCTGGAACGGTTAGCGGGGTGGCTATTGATTATAAAAATAAATGCTGGGTTTACATGGCTTTGGGCAATTTAATTTTAAAAACGGAAGATTGTAGTCGCACTTATGTTCCTATTTATCAAGAAGGGCGTCCGGAGGTTAGATTAACCACCGTTGCAACTGATAATTTTTCCAGCGCCATCTTATATGCCGGCAACAGTGTGGGGGATTTTCTTAAAAGCACTGATTTTGGAAAAAACTGGGTGGTTTTAAACAGATTTGAAAATCCAATCGTTAAAATGATTGTTAATCCTTTAAATAGCAAGATCATTTATTTGGCCACACAAGAAAAAGGACTTTATAGAAGCGGAGACGGCGGGGTTTCCTGGACCGATTTAAATCAAGGATTAAAACAGTATGGCGGAGCGTATGTTTATCATGATTTAATTTTGTTTGATCCTAAAGCAGAAGGTTTACTTTTGGCCTCGCAATATGGTTTAATTAAAACCGGGGACGCTGGTGTGAGTTGGCAGGCTTTGACATTGCTAACCCCTCCTAATGGTGCGGATATTAAAGTAGTGGCGGTTAATCCGCAAAATTCTAATGAGATCTATTATGCTACCGCCTCTACCTTCTACAAATCGGTTGACGGCGGTGTAAAGTGGATGACTTCTAAATTGCCCAGTTCTCGTCCGCCAACTTTTTTACTTATCGATTCTAACGATCCCAAAATAATGTATCTGGGTTTTGGGCAAGCAATTAAAAAATAATTATCAATTATGCTAACAATAGAAAATTTTTTACCGGAATTTAAAAAAATTCAGGAACACTTAAAAGAAGAATTAAGCCATTTGCGCACCGGTCGCGCTAATTCCGCCATTTTGGATTCTGTTCTGGTAGAATCTTATGGTACTAAAATGAATTTAAAGGGCGTGGCCTCTATTGCGGTTCCTGACCCTAAAACCATAACTATTGAACCTTGGGATAAAACCATGCTTAAGGAAATTGAAAAAGCTATTTTGGTTTCTAATATTGGTTTAAATCCCGTAAATGACGGTAAAATGGTACGTTTGGTAATGCCTCCTATGACCGAAGAATTTAGAAAGGAACTTTTAAAAGTAGTTAATCAAAAATTGGAGGCTTCTAGGATTTCCTTGCGTCAACTGCGCGATAAAATAAGAGACGAAATATCTGAACAAGAAAAATCCAAATTATTAAGTGAGGATCAGCGTTTTGCTTTGCAGGAAAAATTGGAAAAAACGATGAAAGAGCAAAATGATTTTTTAAAACAATTAGCTGACGAAAAAGAAAAAGAAGTAATGACGATTTAATTTTAAAATTTATGGCGGAACAATCTAAAATGGACAAATTGATTTCCCTTTGCAAACGACGCGGATTTATTTTTCCTTCCTCGGAAATTTATGGCGGTTTTTCAGCCAGTTATGATTACGGCCCGCTGGGCGTGGAATTTAAAAATAATATTAAAAAATCATGGTGGAAAGCATTAGTGCAAAAGCGCAACGATGTAATTGGTTTGGATTCTTCTATTTTGACTCCTAGAATTGTTTGGGAGGCCAGCGGTCACATAGCCAGTTTTCACGATCCGTTGGTAGAATGTAAAACATGCCATCATCGTTTTAGGGCGGATCATTTGTTAGAAGAAAGACAGGCGGAGCCGGGTTATGTTAAAGAAGAGCCTTTAGACATAAAGAACATTAATTGTCCTGATTGTGGCGGAGAATTAACCGCACCCAAGAATTTTAATTTATTAATGAAAACAGAGCTAGGCGCTGTGGAAGATGAAAAAAGTGAAGCTTATTTGCGCGGCGAAACTTGTCAAGGGATTTATCTTGATTATCTAAGTGTTAAAGACTCCATGAGAAAAAAATTGCCTTTTGGTATTGCTCAAATAGGCAAAGCCTTTCGCAATGAAATCACTGTGAAGAATTTTATTTTTCGCATGCGTGAATTTGAACAAATGGAAATGCAGTATTTTGTTAATCCCAAAGAAGTGGATAAAATTTATCAGGAATGGAGAATGTGGAGTATGGATTGGTATAAAAGATTAGTTAACAATCAAGAAAATTTACGTTGGCGCCAGCATGAAGAAAATGAAAGGGCTCATTATGCCAAGGATGCTTGGGATATTGAATATAACACTCCCATGGGCTGGAAAGAGTTTGCCGGTGTGCATAACCGAGGGAGTTGGGATTTATCTCGTCACGGCGAATACAGCAAGATGGATATGAACTATAAGGATCAGGAAACAGGGGAAGAATTTATCCCGTGGATTGCCGAAGTGTCTATGGGGTGTGACAGGGCCGCACTATTGTTTTTATTGGATGCTTTTGAAGAGGTGGAAACCAGAAGCGGAGAAAGCGAGGGCAAACACGAAACAGAAGTAGTACTGCGTCTGCATAAAACACTCGCGCCAATTAAAGTAGCTATTCTGCCTTTATCTAAAAAAGAGCCTTTAATTGAACTGTCGCGCAAAATTCAAGCTGATCTGTGGGGTGAATTTATGACTCAATATGATGAAACCGGTTCTATTGGCAAGCGTTATAGACGCCAAGATGAAATTGGCACGCCCTATTGTTTGACAGTGGATTTTGAAACCCCGGAAGATAATAAAGTCACAGTGCGCGACCGTGATACCATGGAGCAAGAGAGAATTGCGGTGAGTGAATTAAGAGAATATTTTAGAAATAAATTACTTAATTAATTCTTAATTATATTTTATGTCCAAAACAACAAAGATTGTTTTAGGGGCGGTGGTGGCAGTGATAATCATTATCATCATTTCCTTAGTTGGTATTTATAATGGTTTGGTTGGCGGTCGCGAAAATGTAAACAAATCTTGGGCGCAAGTAGAAAATCAGTATCAAAGACGTTTTGATTTGATTCCTAATTTGGTGGAATCTGTTAAAGGGGCAATGAAACAAGAACAGCAAGTTTTTGGAGACTTGGCCGAAGCCAGAACTAAATATGCCGGAGCTGCCACCACAGAAGAAAAAGTGGGAGCGGTTAATCAAGTAGAGGGTGCTTTGGCTCGATTGCTGGTAATTATGGAAAACTATCCGCAATTAAAATCTGTAGAAGCTGTGCAAACGCTCATGGCGCAATTAGAAGGTACGGAAAATCGCGTTAGTGTGGAAAGAGGAAGATATAATGACGCCGTGCAGATCTACAATGTTTCCGTTAAAATATTCCCTCGCAATATTGTTGCCGGTTGGTTTGGTTTTTCTCCACGCACCATGTTTGCGGCAGTACAAGAAGCCGCTACAGCACCTAAGGTTAATTTAGAAGTTAAATAGGAATCTAAGAAAAGGAAACCTCTCCCAATTTTGTTTCAAAATATGAGGCGATTAATTTTAGTAATTTTTACATTTTTGTTTTTTCCACAAATCGTCTTCGCCTATTATAATCCCGGTAAACCAACCGGGTTTGTTAGCGATTTTGCCGGAATGTTAAGCCAAGAAAATAAGGCAAATTTAGAACAAGAGCTTAGTGCTTTTGAGAATCAAACAAAACACGAAATAGCGGTGATAACCATTCCCAGTTTAGAAGGAGATACTATAGAAAATTTTGCCGTAAAATTGTTTGAAGATTGGCAAATTGGCAAAAAGGGTGCTGATAATGGCGTTTTATTTTTAGTTGCAAGGGACGACAGAAAAATGCGTTTGGAGGTTGGTTATGGCTTAGAGGGCGCTTTGCCCGATGCCACAGCTCACAATATTATTGATCAGATAACCGCACATTATTTTAAACTGGGTGATTACGACAAAGGCGTGGTGGAAACAATTAAAACAATAGAATCAGTTATAAAAAATGAAGATGTTTCCGACAAACTAAGACCCGGCAACAAAAATTTTCAACAAAAATTTGATCAATATGGTTATTTAATTTTGTTTTTTTTGTTTTTTGTTTTACGTATATTTTTTTCAATCTTCGCGCGTAGCAAGCGCTGGTGGCCCGGAGGTGTGTGGGGAGGTGTTTTTGGTTTATTGTTTGGTTTATTGGTCGTTGGTCTAACTCTTAAAATAATTTGGTTTGTGGTGATTTTAGGTTTTTTTGGATTAGGTTTAGATTATGGAGTCTCCAAAGTTGGGCCTAA